>MEIF01000028.1 GCA_001750645.1 Gammaproteobacteria bacterium AqS3 | reverse complement strand
CCGGCTGCGGCCGGCGCTCCGGCCCCGGCGCCTGCCGGCGGCTATGCCGCCCCTGAGTCGCCGCCCCCCTTCGAGCCGGTCGGGCCGGTCGGGCCGGGCGGGGCGATCGGGGCCGTCCGGGAGATCGGGGAGGGGACCGAATACCGCAGCGGGCATCAGGGACAGGGACAGGGTCGGGGACAGGCTCAGGGTCGGGAGTCGGAGCACGGCGAGAGCCCGGCGGACGCCATCCCCGGCGGCATGAGCCTGCGGGAGGTCAGCGCCGCCCGCAAGATCAACATCGCCATCGTCGGGGTCGGCGGCGCCGGCAACAACGTGCTGCGCTACCTCGCCTCGTCCAGCGAAATCGAGGACGCCAACTACATCGCCATCAACACCGACGGGCAGTCGCTCGGGCGCTGCCAGGAGGTGGGCATAACCTGCGTCGAGATCTTCGCCGACCCCGACGAGGGCGACCGCGGGCTGGGCGCCGGCGGGGTCGGCGAGCGCGCCCGCATGGCCGCCGAGTTCTGCCGGGAGCTGATCCAGGAGCACCTGCAGGACTGCGATCTGGTGCTGCTGGTCGGCGGCATGGGCAAGGGCACCGGCGCCGGCGCCAGCCCGGTGATCGCCGACATCTCCAAGCAGCTCGGCATTCTCTGCATCGCCATGGCCATCATGCCCTTCGGCTATGAGATGCGCGACAAGGTCGCCGACGACGCAGTCGAGAAGCTCTCCAAGGCCGCCGACACCCACGTGCTGCTCTACAACGAGCGGCTCTCGCAGAACGACAGCGTGGACCCCCACGCGCTCGATGAGATCTCGCACGACAAGCTCTACGACATCTGCAACCAGTACATCGTCGACCTGCTCAGCGAGCTGCACAGCATGCTGACGCGCTGGGGCACCGGCAACATCGACTTCGCCGACCTGCGCTCGGTGGTGTCCAAGGCCCAGGGCGGGCGCGCCGTCATCGGCGTCGGCATGGCCGACGAGGAGGTCGACCGCAAGGACGCCCCCAGCCGGGCGGTGATCGAGGCCCTCGACCACCCGGTTCTGGACCGGGAGCGGCTGCACTCGGCCAGCGGCGTCCTGCTGCACCTGTCGGGGCCGGTCTACGCCCATGCGATCGCCGATGCGATGAAGCAGCTCAAGGCGCACTTTCCGCGCTCGCTGGGCGACGCCAGCAGCCCGCCGATCACCGGCTACCGCCACGTCGATGAGGGGCCGCTGCGCGCCATGCTCATCCTGACCGGGCTGCAGGAGCACCCCAACTACGGCGACGACATCCACAAGACCAACGAGGGCGGCATTGACCGGATCGAGCGCGTCGACACGATGAACTTCTACCGCAGCGAGATCGCCCCGGAGGCGTCCTTCTCCTGAGCGCTCGGCGCCCGCATCCGCCTGGCGGCGGGTGTTGCCGGTCATTATTCCCCCGGCCATCCGGTGATTAGGCTGAGCTTTTCCACCGGGATATATACAGGGTATTTGCAGGGTATTAAAGAGACAGTTAATAGGGATGTTAACTGGCCATCAGTAGACATTAAAACAAATTAAAAGAAGTTAAAAGACATTGAGTTAAATTAAAGGACATTAAAGGACATTAAAGGACATTGAAACGCCGGCGGGCGCCCCCGACCCGACCGCCCCTGCACCTCAGCCCCATTCGGGGGCCTGATGCCGGCGGCGCTGCTCAGTCCGCGGCGGCGTTGCGCCGGGCGATTCCGGCGGCGCGCACCATCGCCCGGGCCTTGTTCTGCGCCTCCTTCCACTCCAGCTCGGGGTCGGAGTCGGCCACCACCCCGCCGGCCGCCTGGATGTGCAGCTGGCCGTCCTTGATCAGCCCGGTGCGGATGCCGATGGCGATGTTGATATCGCCCGAGTAGCCGATGTGCCCGATGCCGCCGCCGTAGATGCCCCTGCGGTGCGGCTCCAGCTCGGCGATGATCTCCATGGCGCGCACCTTGGGCGCCCCGGTCAGCGTGCCCGCCGGGAAAGTCGCGCGCAGCAGGTCGAAGGCATTGACCCCGTCCCGCACGGTGCCGACGACCTCCGAGGTCAGGTGCATGACGTGCGAGAAGTGCTCGATGTCCATCTGCTTGACGACCTCGACGCTGCCGATCTCGGCGATGCGGCCGATGTCGTTGCGCGCCAGGTCGAGCAGCATCAGGTGCTCGGCGATCTCCTTGGGGTCCTCGGCCAGCTCGCGGCCCAGTGCGGCGTCCTCATCGGGGGTTCTGCCGCGCCGCCGGGTTCCGGCGATCGGGCGCACCACGCAGCGCCTGCCCTCGCTGCGCACCAGCACCTCGGGCGAGGAGCCGACCACCGAGAGCTCCTGGAACCGCAGCAGAAACATGTAGGGCGAGGGGTTGAGCCGCCGCAGCGCCCGGTAGAGGTCCAGCGGCGAGGCGTTGAACTCGCCCGAGAACCGCTCGGACAGCTGCACCTGCATGGTGTCGCCGGCGAGGATGTACTCGCGGATGCGCGCCACCGACTTGAGGAAGGCCTCGCGCCCCTGCGCCGGTGCAAAAATATGATCGTCCTCGGGGTGCTCCTCCAGATCCACGTCCTGGGTGCGCAGGGCGTCGGGCAGCGGCTGCTTCAGCGCCTCGCTGATGCGGTCGAGCTCGGCCTCGGCGCGCTCGTAGGCGTCGGGGCGCTCGGGGTTGGCGTAGACCACCAGGTTCATCTCGCCGGTGAGGTTGTCAAAGATCACCATGCGCTCGCTGACCCCGAACAGCAGGTCGGGGATGCCGTAGTGGTCCGGCGGCAGCGATTTGTTCAGGTGCGGCTCGATGTGGCGCGCGCACTCATAGCCGAAGTAGCCGACCAGGCCGCCGCCGAGCCGGGGAAACGACGGCAGCGGCGCCGCGCGAATCTGCTGCATGTATTCGGCGACGAACTGGATCGGGTCGACATCGGAGCAGCGCACCACCACCTCGCCGTCTGTGATGATCTCGACATAGCGCTCCCGCCCCCGCAGCATCGTGCGCACAGGCAGGCCGATGCTCGAGTAGCGCCCCCAGTGCTCGCCGCCGTGCATCGACTCCAGCAGGTGCCCCCCGGGGGCGTCCGCCAGCTTCGCCCAGACGCTCACCGGCGTGTCCAGATCGGCCGATTTTTTTCGCACCAGAGGGATGCGGTTATAGCCCTCCGAAGCGAGCCGGCGAAACTCCTCCTGATTTTTGGACATAATAGGCGCCTGCCGGGAGGGGGCAGCGATTGTATCGCCAGTGATTTCTGATCAATCAGCCGGTGTCATTCTCTGAACCTTCCAGCCCAACAGGACCCACCCGACAACAAGCGCTGCAACCTTAAAAATTGCATCGCTTTTTTGTTTCTAAAACCTCCCATTTTTTTCACGGAGACTCATCATGGCAGGCATCACACCGGAACTTCAGCAATTTCTAGACGAGGGGGTCAAATGGGTTGACCTCCGATTTACCGACTTTCTCGGCAAGGAGCGGCACATCACGGCGCCGGTGCATGAACTCCCCGAGCTGCTGCGAGACGGCAAGCCGTTTGACGGCTCCTCGATCGCCGGCTGGAAGGGCATCAACGAATCCGACATGGTGCTCAAGCTGAAGCCCGAAACCGCCGTGCTGGATCCGTTCATCGAAGCCCCCACGGTCGCCATTGCCTGCGGCGTCTTCGAGCCCTCCCAGGGCAAGCCCTACAACAGAGCCCCCCGCGAGGTCGCCGTGCGCGCCGAGGAGTATCTGGCCAAGACCGGCATCGCCGACACCGCCTACTTCGGCCCCGAACCCGAATTCTTCATCTTTGACGACGTACGCTGGCAGAGCGGCGTCGACGGTGCGAGCTTTCACATCGGCTCGGACGAGGGCTCCTGGGAGAACGCCCGCGTGATCGAGGGCGGCAACCTGGGGCACCGCCCCGGCATCAAGGGCGGCTACTTCTCGTCGCCGCCGATGGACTCGATGCACGCCCTGCGCAACGAGATGTGCGAGGCCATGCAGGAGATGGGGGTCACCGTCGAGGTGCACCACCACGAGGTCGGCGGCCCGGGCCAGGGCGAGATCAGCATGCGGTTCAACTCGCTGACCACCAAGGCCGACGAGGTTCAGATCTACAAGTACTGCATCCACAACGTCGCCCGTCTCTGGGGCAAGACGGCGACCTTCATGCCCAAGCCCATCGTCGGCGACAACGGCAGCGGCATGCACTGCCACCAGTCGCTCTCGAAGGACGGCGTCAACATCTTCAGCGGGCGCAAGTACGCCGGCCTGTCGCAGGAGGCGCTCTACTACATCGGCGGCATCATCAAGCACGCCCGCACGCTCAACGCCTTCACCAACGCCTCGACCAACTCCTACAAGCGCCTGGTTCCGGGCTTTGAGGCTCCGGTGATCCTGGCCTACAGCGGGCGCAACCGCTCGGCTGCGGTCCGCATCCCCTGGACGGCGAGCTCCAAGAGCCGCCGCATTGAGGTGCGCTTCCCGGACCCGACCGCCAACCCCTACCTGGCCTTTGCCGCCATGCTGATGGCCGGCATTGACGGCATCCGCAACAAGATCGACCCGGGCAAGGCGGCCTCCGCCGACCTCTACACGCTCAGCCTGAAGGAGCAGAAGAAGCTGCCGACGGTGTGCCCCACATTCGAGGCCGCCCTGCTGTCGCTGGACGACAACCGCGAATTCCTCTGCGAGGGCGGGGTGTTTGACGACGACCTGATCGACGCCTACATCGATCTCAAGATGAAGGACGTGGAGCGCGTCAACCAGGCCGTTCATCCGGACGAGTTCGAACTCTACTACGGCGTCTAAACCCTCCGGGGGCGCCCTCCCCTTTTTTGGGGAGGGCGTAGCGTCGCTGTTTTTCTGTCAACTGCCGGCCCTCGCCGGCAGAAAACCTTCCCAAGGAGGATTCGGAAAATGGAACGCAATGAAGAAGTAACTCTGTATGACCTGAAGGTCGCGCTTGATGCCCACGAGGCACGATGTCTTGAAGATAAGACTGAGATGAAAAATGACATCAAGGTGCTTAAGGCTGATACCCAAGTGCTCAAGGCAGACAATCAGGAGCTCAAGACCGATGTCAAAGTATTGAAAATCCACCATGAATACCTATCGAAGATGTTGGACAGATTGGAAAGCCGAACATGGTGGATTTTTGTGGCTGCCCTCGTCGCCCCTATTGCAACCGTGATACTGGATCGGCTTCTGGGTTAACAGAGGGGGTTCTGCCCCCAGGGTGCAGATCGCAAAACCCGCAATTGATCTGCATTGCATCGGGGAGGGGTTTTAAGCATCGCAGGCGCATCACCTAGCACCTGAGGTGCTTTCGGCGAGCAGGCTCCTGCTGCAAAATCCGCAGTCGGGCAGGGCGGCGGTCAAAGGGTGGGCACACGCAGCTGTTTTTCTGCTACCCTCGGCCATCAACTGCCGGTACTCGCCGGCAGAAAACTTTCCCAAGGAGGATCCGGAAAATGGAACGTAATGAAGAAGTAACTCTGTATGACCTGAAGGTAGTGCTTGATGCCCAAAAGGTAGCGCTGGATGCCCAAAAGGCAGCGCTTGATGTCCACGAGGAGCGATGTCGTGAAGATAAAACTGAAATGAAAAATGACATCAAGGAGCTCAAGGCTGATACCCAAGATCTTAAGGCTGATAACAAAGTACTGAAAAGGGACAACGAGCACATATTTAAGATTTTGGACAGATTGGAAAGCCGAACTTGGTGGATTTTGGTAGCTATCATCGCTGCCCCTATTGCAACCACGATAGTGGAGCGGCTTCTGGGTTAGCAGGGGGGTCTGCCCCCAGGGTGCAGATCGCAAAACCCGCAATTGATCTGCATTGCATCGGGGAGGGGTTTTAAGCATCGCAGGCGCATCACCTGTCGCCTGCGGTGCTTTTTTTTGTGCGCTTCACTCGGGGCAGCCGCTGCCCCCGCAGCACTGACCCGGCGCTGCAATCCCCCACGGCTCGCCAAGATGCGGCCGGCATCAACCAGCCTCAACCAACCTCAACCGAAATCGCTCCGTGTCTGGCAGAGTCCTCGCCGCCTCCCGCCGGGGCGGATCAATAGAGGGCACGGTGCTCGACCGCCGCAGCACCCGGCGGATGATATCGGGATTCAGCCCCCGACCCCGGCCGGCGATGCACTATATGAGGGCGTTTTGCACCGCTCAAACCCCCTGACAGCACGGTGCAGTTCTCAGGGGCGGGCAGTTGCATCTGTTGTATCATTGCCGCCGCTCGCCGGGTGAGGCCGAGACAGCGTATAGAAGTGGGACAACAGCAGATGACAGGTCGAGTCGACGGCAACCCCAATTCAGCCGCTCCGCCCAGTCGGGCGGATGCCATTGGCGCAGCATTTTCACCCCTTTGCACCCCCTCATTCCAGCCCCGAAAGGCCTCGTGCAGCTGACATCCAGGCCAACCGAATCAGGGCTGCGGCGGTGTGTCGCCCCGCTCTCTCTGCTCTCCCTATTGCTGGGGCTGCTGGTTCTGTCGCCGTCGGTCGGCGCCCAGGCACAGCCTCAGATCAGGGTCTCCCCGAGCCCGCTGGTCTTCACCGAGGGCCAGGACACCAGCGTCACGATTTCCCTGTCGGAGCAGCCCACCGACGATGTCGACGTGACCATCAACCCCCAGGATCTCTTCATCTGCGTCTCGCGCGACTGCTTCGACGTCCTGACCAACCGCACCCAGGTCACCATCCCGGCGGATCAGTGGGAGACCGGCGTGACCTATCGCTTCGGGGCCGAGAACATCGAGACCGACTCCGACACCGAGGACAACACCGGCAGCATTCGCTTCACCGCCCAGAGGCATCAGGAGCTCACCCTCAGCTACACGATGCTGGACGACAACCGCCCCTACCCTGAATTTGAATTTTCCAGCTCGGCCAGCTTCGAGATTGCCGAAGGCGGCACGTCCCGCCTCGTCGGCATCGGTCCGGGGCGCACCCCGGGCGCCCCGGTTCGGATTTATGCCATCAGCAGCGATCCCGGAGCGGTCACCGTGTCGCCCGTCTCCCGGTACTTTGCCAGCCGGAGCATTGCCAGCTTCACGGTGACTGCGGTTGAGGACGGCGACATTCGCGATGAGAATGTCACCATCACCTTCGAGCTTCGGCAGAGCAGCGGCGAGGCGCTTCCGGGCGGCAACACCGCCACAGAGGCTGCGGTCACTGTGACTGACGATGAGTCCATAGGCTTTCACCTGCCCGGCGAGCCGCTCAAGGTCAATGAGGGCGGGGGCGGGCGTTTCAACGTGCGGCTGAGCCAGGAGCCGAGCGCCCCGGTTCGGGTTCAGATCAGCACCCGGCGGGGCTCGGACATCAGCCTGAACAGAACCGATCTGACCTTCACGATCGCCAACTATTCAAACGAGCAGACGGTGCCCTTCACGGTGCGGCAGGACAGCGATTCAGACTCCGAGCTCGACGTCATCGAGCTGAGCGCCGTCGGCGGCGGTTACGAGGGGATCACCGGCGAGGTGCGGGTGCAGATCCAGGATGACGAGGTGCCCCAGGTGACCGGCATGCCGACGGCGGCACGGGTGGCCGAGAATGGCACGCTCACGGTCGACACCCTCAGGCTGTCGGTTCGGCCGAGCGCCGATGTCACGGTGAGGCTGGCCTCGTCCGACACCGACAGGCTGAGCCTCTCTCCGGAGACCCTGACCTTCACCCGCAGCAACTGGAACATCGGCAAGGAGGTCACGCTCAGCGGCGTTGAGGACGGCGACTTGCTGGACGATGAAACGCTCGTCAATGTCACCGCCTCGGGCGCACCGGGGTTTGAGGGGGTCATGGGGAGCTTCCGGGTTGACGTCACCGACATCTCCACGCGCACGGTTTCCGCAGTCGCCACCGACCTCACCAGTCTGGACGAGGGCGGTGCCGCCGGCTCCATTGCGGTGCGGCTGAATTCCCGGCCGAGCGGCGCTGTCGAGGTGCGGGCGGGGGTGCCGGGATACGTCGGCAGCGCCTTTGCGGCCTGTGCGCCCGGGCTGGTGTGCCGGCCGACGATGACCTTCAACCCGTCGAACTGGAACACCGTCCAGAGCTTCCGCATCCTGCCCAACGAGGACCAGGACGACCGGGATTTTGACGCGAACCTGATGATCACCGCCTCGGGGGCGGACTACACGGGCGCCCCGGCAGTCCCGATCCGCATCAGCATCACCGACAACGACCGCCCCGGGCTGAGGTTCTCGAACAGCAAGATCAGCATTGACGAGGGCGCCGGCGGCAGCTTCACGGTGCGGCTGAACAGCAGGCCGCTGACCCAGGTCAGCGTCAAGACGACCGCCGGCAGGAGCCTGACCTCGGTGAACCCGGCCCAGCTGGTGTTCTCGCCGGACAACTGGAACAGCCCCCAGACCGTCTACGTGGCTGCACGTTCAGACCCGGACGGCTACAACGAGAACACGTCCGTGACGTTCACCGCCGACGGCAACAGGACCTCCGGCGGCAGCGACAACCCCTACGAGTCGGTCACCGGCTCGGTCGACATCGAGATCGTCGACGACGAGGAGGCCAAGCCCGGGTTTGGCATCTCGCTGCCGTCGGGACGGACGTGGGTCGAGGGGGATCAGTTGGGGGTCAATGTGCGGCTGCTCTCCATACCCGACACGGAGACCGTCACCGTGACCCTGGCAATCCACCCTGCCGATGCCTCCAAAATTAGAGGCGCGACAAGCAAGAGTGCAACCCGATCGCGGGATCAGTGGTCGGAAGATCTGCTCTTAAGCCTCAATCTGGCACAGGACACCGACATAACGGACGACGAGGTGACCCTGACGGTCACCACCTCGGGAGGCAACTACGATGGCTTCACCGAAACCTTCACGGGCACCATCTATGACGACGACACCAACCGCCTGGCAGTCACTCCATCCGATATCCGCGGCGAAATGGACGAGGGCGGCGATGGGGTCGACTACTGGGTCAGGCTGGGCGTTGCACCGACGGCGGCGGTGACGGTCGATGCGGCCTCCAGCGACAGCGGTGCGGCGACGGTCAGCCCGTCCTCGCTGACCTTCACGACTGCCCTCTGGGACGTCCCGCAAAAAGTCACCGCCGCACCGGTCGACGATGCCGACTCCATTATTGAGCGGGGCAGCATCACCTTCAGCGCCTCGGACGGCGGCTACGGCGGCCAGGTCGTTGCGATGCCCTTCACCGTGTTTGACGACGAAACCGGCGAGCCCCCGGCGGTCACCCCGCCGGCGCCGAGCGCACCGGCCATTGAGCTGTCGATCGTCGACAACGAGCCGTTCAGGGAGGGCGGGCAGGGGACGCTCAGAATCACGCTGCTGACTGAGCCGAGTCGAGATACTGCTTTCGACGTAACGACAACAAGCAATAAGGTTAGTAAGACTAATAACGTGGTCACCACTGCCACGATTGAAAGAGCTGATTGGTTGGCGGGAACGCGCTATGTGGATGCCGTTATCGACATCCCTAATGAGGAGCAGACCGGCGACGAATATGACGACTACGACCTCATTGACCACACCATCACCCTGACTGTGACCGGTTCACAGCAAGGGAGCAACTACAACAATGTTGCTAAGAACATCAGTGTCACGATCTACGACAACGACGAAAGGGGCGACGACGAGAACCGAATCACAGAGCGCCGAATCATAATCACTCCAGCCAATGGCTCGGGTGACATCATCGAGGGCGGCGCCCCGCTTGAATACGGGGTTCGATTGATCGGTGATAACTTCGACGAGAAGGATGTGACCGTCAAGCTCACCTCCAGCGACACCAGTGCGGCGACGGTCAGCCCCAGCGAGCTGGTCTTCGTCCCCACCTCTGACACTGCATGGCGCGACGAAGTGCAGACCTTCACGGTCGCACCCGTCAGCGACAGGGATGCCGAGGACGATAGCGGCACCATCACTCTTGCAACCGAGAGCACCAATTCCGACTTCGACGATTTAAAAGACGCAAACGACAAGCGCTTCACGGCCTCCTTCACGGTCAAGGACGATGACGGGCCGGCAGAGCTTGATTTCACTGTTGGTCTTGATCGATCAAGCCAAGGTGTAGTTGAAAACAATACCCTCAGCGGCGCGGCTGCTATATTCAGGATTAAGCTATCTGACAGGCCGTCTGGCACCGTGTCTGGAACGGTAACCAGCACTGATACAGCAAGGCTTGGCAATAGAACTTTCAACGTACAGCCGAGCAATTGGGATGGTCATAATTTTGACCTTGCTGTTCCGGCTGACTCTGACACGGTCAACAATGATGTGGACTTTACGGTCACCCTTGACGGCGGCGGTTTTGACAATTACAGCAAGACCTTCACCGTAACCATATTTGACAAAGACTCCGACAATCTCGCTGTTACCCCGGTTACGGACAGCGTCCTTTACGAGGGCGGCAGTTCCCGTGAGTTCTATGTGAGGATGTCTAAATTCTCATCAGGTGTCAGCGTCAATTTGACCTCCAGTGACACCGGGGCGGTAACAGTCAGCCCGAGTTCTCTGACTTTAGGCAGCCTTCAACCTGCAAAATTCACAGTCACCTCAGTCGCCGACGACGACGCCAGAGATGAGCGTGTCTTTATCAATATTGGCGGCTCGGGCGGCAGCTACAACAACGTCACCGCCAGGGTCCCCGTCACGGTGCTGGACAGCACGACCTACCAGCCTGTGGACGAAGTCGAAGATGAGCAGCTGAGTTTCAACCTGTCGGCTGAAGAGCTGCTACGTCCTGATCGAAGCGGCGCCGTCAGGATCAACACCACCGGTCGGCCGACCGGCCCGGTCACCTTCACATTTTTCTCCCAGGAACTTGCTTCTCTGCGTTTGACCGATGCAGACGGTCAGTCCATCAGCAGTTTGACCTTCCAGCCCGGTGATTATTCCGCCGACCCCAACGGCGGCAAAACATTTGGAATAACAGTATCTGAACCTAGATTTGCAGGTCCTCAACAATTTGCAATCGAAGTCACGGCCAATGGCGGGGGTTTTGACAACGTTAAGAAGGGCTTCGAAGTGCGCGGATTTTTCCCGGCCGATACGTCGGGACATCGTTTCCGCTTCATTGGCGGGCCGCAGTTATTGGCTGAATCAGGCGGCGGCGCCCAATATAAAGTCATCCCGATTGCTTATGGAAGCAGTTCTCCTGTGGACATCACAGTCGACATCACGGCCCACAGCGGCGCCACAGATGCGGTGACCATTCACCCGACCCAGCTGAGTTTCAAAGCCGCAGAGTGGGACACGCCCAAGGCCTTCACCGTCACTCCGGTCATCGACAGCGATGGCAGTGATGAAAGGGTCACAATCAAGGCCAGAATGAACGGATACAACCCGGATACAAGAAGCCCATTTACTGATAACGCGAATTTCACCAACACTTACCTCATAACAATCAAGGACGACCACACCACCGACCCGACCTTCACCATGACGAGCGACGTCATGCGGGAGATCGTCACCGACTCCAGCGACCCCGACACCATTGCCGGCAATATTTACGTGCGCCTGTCGGATCGCCCCAGCGGCACCGTCACCTTCACCCCCACCTTCTCAACCGGCAGCAGCCTGTCCGCCAGCGCCACCACCTTCACCGTGGCGCCGAATGACTGGAGCAGGGAGACCAAGTTTGCCCTGCACCACGGCGCCCTCGACGGCAATGACACCAACGACGAGGTCACCATCACGCTCACCGCCGACGGCGGCGGCTACGACGACCTCGCCAAGAGCTTCAAGCTGACCGTGTTCGACAGCACCGACTACGCCATCGCGGCCGCCCCGCTCGACCGCTATGCCGTTGCCGTCGAGGAGGGGCGCCCGGTGCAGTACGCCGTGCGGCTGACGCGCGCCCCGGCGACGGGCCAGACGGTTGACGTCAGCGTGACCTCGAGCAACGCCAGCGTGGTGGTCGACACCGACCCCGACACCGCCGGCAACCAGGGCACCCTGTCCTTCGCCGAGGCCGGCGATGCGTGGAGCGAGATCCAGACCGTCAATGTCAGGGCGCTGCACGACGACAACAGGAACAACGAGGACGTGAGCATCACCTTCTCGACCAGCGACGGGGCGTATGCGGGCTCCGACGACGTCGTCCTGCCGCTGACGGTGATTGACAACGAGGTCATCCCCAGCACGCTTCCAGACGCCGGGCTGAGCGACATCAACGACATCTCGGGCAGCGAGGGCGCCAGGATTGCCCGCAGCGTCGAGCTGGACGTGGCGCCCCGGGGCGATGTCCAGGTGAATCTGGTGTCGGACAACCCCGACATCACGTTCTCCTCCGACGCCGCCGGCAGCAGCGCCATCACCTCGCTGAGCTTTGACGGCGGCAACTGGGACACCGGCCAGACCTTCTACACCGTCCTGGGTCAGGACATGGACCCGGTCGACGACAGCGCCACGGTCTCGCTGCTGGGCTCGGGCGGCGGCTACGACGGGGTCGCCGAGAGCTACTCGGTCACGGTCGACGACAGCGGGACGCTGCCCTCGACCTTCATGGAGTTCGTCCAGTTCACCACCGGCGAGACCTTCACGCTCGAGGAGGGCAGGAAGCAGCGCATCGGGGTGCGCCTGAGATTCTCGCCGATCAGCGGCGTGCAGTTCTCCAATGAGCGCAGCAGTTCCGGCGATGTCGGCGATTACGTGTTCGAGACCGAATACTCGGACTCGGGGGCGGCCTCGGCGCTGCTGTTCACCCGGGACAACTGGAACGCCTACCAGTACTTCTCGATCACGCCCTTCATCGACCTCAATTCCACCGACGACACCGGTGCGCTGAACCTGCGGCTCGAGGACATCCCCGTCGCCGGCGCCGGGCAGGGTTCCGGCGGCGGGGACATCATCTCGCGGGCCACCGGTGCGAGCCTGCTGGAGATCGGCAGCGACGGCAGCATGACCGTCACCGACACCCTCTCCGCCTCCATCGTGCTGACAGAGGACGCGCTTTCGGTCGTCGAGGGCGAGGAGGCGGTGTACTCGGTCAGGCTTGGGGCCTGGGATGAGGTGCGGGGGACGGACACCAAGCAGGTCTCGGTCAGCGGCGCCAGCGGCGACCCCTCGGCGGTGCTGAGCAGCCCGGACAGCCTGACCTTCACCAGCTCGAACTGGAACGTCCCGCAGGAGCTGACGTTTGCAACCGTCGAGGACGCCGACACGGACAGCGAGGCGGTCGCCCTCACGTTCAGCGTCAGCGGCGGCGGCTACAGCAGCGTGTCGACACAGGCGACCCTGAACATCCGCGACAACGACAGCGCCAGCCTGGTGCTGTCCGAGAGCGCCAAGGCGCTCAGCGAGGGCGGCCTGCAGGAGGGCCTGACCGTCAAGCTCAGCAGCCAGCCCAGCGACAATGTCTCGATCCGGTTCGGCAGCAGCGACTCTACGGCGGTCGGGGTCGACGCCGACCCGGCGACCACCGGAACCCAGGGGGGGATGATCTTCACCACGTCGAACTGGGACACCCCCAGGCCGTTCAGCATCCTGGCCTTTGACGATGCCGACAGCGTCAACGAGGACGCCAGCGTCACCCTGAGCGCCACCGGCGGCGGCTACGACGGCGTCACCGCCAGCATCGGGGTGACGGTGACCGACGACGAGGAGCCCGGGCTGACGTTCAGCCCCGAGCGCCTCAGCATGAACGAGGGCGACGTCGCCAACATGGATGTCCGGCTCAGGGCCATCCCCAGCAGCGATGTCACGGTGACCCTGACCCTGCCGAGCGGCGTCGAGGACTCGCTGTCGACCGACCTCAGCACGCTGATCTTCACCCCGGAGCGGTGGAACATCGGCCAGTCATTCACGCTGACCGCCCTGCGGGATGCGGACTTCGGCGACGAGCGCATTAAGCTCACCCTGACCAATTCGGGCGGCGGCTTCGACGGCACCGGCGGCGAGGTTGAGGTGCTCATCTATGACGACAACCCCAATCTGGTGCTGTCGCTGGCTGATCGGGAGACGCTCCAGGTGCCCGAGGGCGGCTCCAAGCGCTTCACCGTCAGGCTCGACCGGGATCCGGGGGCGGACGGCTCGGAGTTTTATTTCGAGCAGGATGGCGGCCGCGACAGCATCCGCTTTGACACCGACCTCCAGATGCCCGGCGACCAGTACGAGCTCAACTTCACCAGCGCCAGCTGGGAGACGCCCCAGACGGTCGAGGTCTACTCATTGGAGGATCTCAACGCCGTCAATGAGACCGCCACGCTCAGTCTGAAAAGCGACAACGACCTCGATGCGGTCGAGATTGCGGTGGAGGTCCAGGACGCCAACATCGCCCAGATGAGCGGCATTCCGGTCGCCACGACCGTGGTCGACGAGGGCGGCAGCACCACCATCAGCAACCTCAGGCTGCTCTCCGCACCCCTCGTCGAGGCGGTGCTGAATTTTGAGCCCTCCTCCGGCGCCGTCAACGTCGACACCGACCCCGGCCAGCCCGGCGATCAGAGGACGATGCGCTTCACCCCGGAGGACTGGCAGACGCCCCGCAGCATCGTCCTCACGGCCAACCAGGACCCCGACGGCATCGACGATGAGCTCACCATCGACATCACCGCCACCGGCGATGCGTTCCAAATCCTCATGGGCAGCTTTGATGTCCAGACCGACGACGACGACCCGCGCGGGGTCAGCGCCGTCGAGGCCTCCAGCGGCAGCGCTGCGGCGCTCGAGGAGGGCGGCTCCGGCGTCAAGATCTACGAGGTCACCCTCGACACCAAGCCGAGCGGCCCGGTCACCGTCAGGCCCCACGTGACGCACCCCGACAGCGTCCACTACTGCCGCACCACCAGCCCGACCCTGTCGCAGTGCGTCGACAGCCTCGTCTTCACCCCGGACAACTACGACACCTCGCAGCAGTTCGTCATCGGTGCCGGGGAGGATATCAACGGCGCCGATGAGACCGTGACGCTGACATACACCGCCTCGGGGGCGGACTACCAGGGCGCCACGATCGCCTCGACCTCCACCGACCTGACCATCACCGACAACGACGTGCCGGGGCTCACGACCGTGCCCGAATGGGGTGTCTACGTGGAGGAGGGCGAAGTGGTCGAATTCACGGTGGTGCTGGACACCCAGCCCACCGCCGAAATGCGTGTCGATTTTCAATCGAGCGCGGCAACAGCCGGCTCGTCCACCATTGGCAATCCGCTGCCAGCTGAACTGACCTTCACCCCGAGCAACTGGAATATTCCCCAGGTCATGCGGGTGTTCACCGGGACCAACGACTCCTCGACCGACGACACAACCATACCGTTCACATTGGAGCCATTCGGCGGTGGTTATGGCCACCCGCAGGATAAGACGATGACGCTAATCATTGCCGACACCTCCACCCCCTCAAGGACACTCAAAGAGCCGATCACCAAGAGCGTCAACCCCTATGTCTTTGAAGCGGTAAGTTCAGGCGCTGCGGGCAAGGTCTCGGCAAAATTGAGCGAAATCCCCACCGGTGCGGTCACCCTGACCTTTGCCCCCAAAACATCCGCCGACTCCGACAAAGTCGAGATCAGCAATGCGACCATTGAGCTCAATCCATTGAACTGGGACGACGCCGCATCGTCGAGGGCGGCAACCGTGACCGTCAAGTCGGGCGGCATTTCGGATCACGACACCGCAACCCTGACCGTAACGGCGAATGGGGGCGGCTATGACGACGTCACCGCGGATTTGGAGGTTCCCCTGACCCACACCAGCAGCCCGGACCTGGTGGTGCATTGGCCCGATCCCGATAAGGTCTACTGGGAGCGCGTCTCAGGTGATTGGGTGCCCTACCTGGAAGAGGGCGGCTCCGGCCACCTCACCATTGGAATCGGCCCGTCCGAGGCGATCAGCGGTGCCGGCGTGACCCTCACGGCGACAATCACCCAGAACACGGGTGCGGCCGATATCAGCTTCAACAACTCGACGGCAGCTAATTCAGCCACCGCCACCTGGGATGAAGATGACGGCACAGACGAAATACTCGAGTTCAAGGTCACGCCTGAGACCGACTCCGACACCGTCGACACCCCGGTGCAAATCCAATTCTCCGCACAGGGGGCGGGCAGCAACTTTGCCACTGCGGTGACCAAGACCGTCACCATCAATGTCAAGGAGGTGAACGTCGTCTCCTCCCCGGATACATTGAGGCTTGATCTCGGCAACAAAAAAAGAATCAGCGGGCTAGAGGGCTTGGAGGTGGGGAGTGCATGTTCCCGATGCACTCTTACCGTCAAGCTGTCACAAGCGCCCACCGCCCAGGTCTCCGTGACCTTCTCCTCCGACAACCCGGATATCAGCGTCGTCGGCGCTGACGGAACAACGGTCATAGACTCTCTGGTCTTCACCACGAGCAATTGGAACGTTGGTCAGGACTACTGGGTCAGGGTCGCCGATGACGACGAGGATGCCGAGGATGAGCAGACCACCCTGACCTTGACCGCATCGGGGGGCGGCTACAGCGGCATCTCGGAGGGCCAGATTGTAGAAATCTTTGACAACGACGACCCGAGCGTCAGCTTCTTCCCAGGCTCCCCGGGGGCGCCGGTCACCGTGGATGAGGGCGTCGGCGCCCGGACGTTCACCATGTCGCTGGACCACCGCCCTGCCGCCCCCGTGTCCTTCACCCTGGACTCCAGCGCCGGCCCCGAGGCCGGCCGCTTCCGGATCTCCCCCGAGACCATCAGCTTCACGCGGGACAACTGGAATCAGCCGCAGCCGGTGTCGCTCTCCCATCTGGGCGACGACAACGCCTTCAACTCGACCGAGGTCAGTGTGCCCCTCAAGGCGACCGGCGGCGGGGTATACGCAACCGAAAACTCCGGCATCTGGTCATTCTCGGCCTCCACGCTGAACGACCCCGAGCAGACCCGCATCGTGACCAGCCCCTCCGTGGTCTCGGTCTACGAGGGCGGGTCGGTAGATGTCCTGTACAGCCTGTCGCACCTCTGCTACCCCGCCAGTGACCAGGCCAACAGCGACTACTGGATCAGGGTCAGCGATTCCAAGCAGGGCGACGATGACAGCGCCAACCCGGCGATCGAGGTGGAGCAGCTGCGCTCGGCCAGTCAGACAGCCTCGGCGGTGCCCTTTGACTCCCTGAACTGGAATCAGAGCCAGGTGGTGCGCATCACCGCCCTCCAGGACAGTGACAGTGACAGCGAGCAGATCACCGTTAATCTGACCGGCGCCCAGCAGACTGAAACCCTCGGCTGTGCGGGCCGGAGAGGGGGGCTGACCGGCGAGATCACCGTTCTGGTCGTTGACGACGATGCCGGTGCGCTCCCCCGCCTCTCCAAGGCCGAGCTCAACCTCATGGAGGGCGGCGCCCCGGGCAGGGTGACCCTGGCGCTGTCCGAGCAGCCGGACGGCCCGGTGCGCGCCGTGCTCTCAAGCCGGTCCGAGAAAATCGAGGTCGACTCCAACGTGGGCATCACCGGGAGGCAGGAGGAGATCATCTTCACCACCAGCAACTGGAGCACGCCCGTGACCATCAGCGTGCGCCCGCTGCACGATGAGGACATTGAATCCGAGAGCATTGACCTCACGGTGACGGCCACGGGCGGCGGCGTCAACAGCTCCGCCTTCGTGCGGGTGAATATTGAGGACGACGATGAGCCCGGCATCATTCTGTCGGCCACCGAGCTGAGCATTGAAGAGGATTCGGCGGATGTATTCGATGTCCGGCTCAATGCATCGCCGGCGCCGGGCACCACCACCAGTGTCAGCCTGACCCAGCCCGGCATCCCCTCCGTGACCGTCGACACCAACCCGAACCTCGCCGCCAACCAGACCCGCCTGACGTTCACGGCGGGCAACTGGAATGTCCCCCAGGCGGTCAGCGTCAATGTCGCCGATGACCTCAACGCCTTCGAGGAGACCGGGAGCATCGGCCTGAGCGCCACCGGCGGCGGCTTTGAGGACTCCGCCTCCGTGAAGGTCGTCGTTCAGAACAATGACACGCGGGACTTTGTGATCCGGTCGGAAACGATTGAGATCTCCGAGGGCGGCAGCACGGGTGTCATGGTGACGCTGGCCTCGAAGCCGAGCGGGGATGTCGCATTCACCATCGAGTCATCGCTGGACGGCCTGACGACATCCTCCACGGGCTCCGGGACATTCACGCCGGCCGACTGGAACACCCCGCAGAGCGTCACGCTCTCCCTGGCCCAGGACGACAACGGCTTCGATGAGGGCGCCACCATCATCTTCAGGGTGTCGGGCAGCGCCGCGGAATACACCGGCGAATTGACCGAGTTCAGCGTCAATGTCAGCGATGACGAGACCGCCGCCGTGCTGACGGAGGTGACGGGCGGCGCTGCGGTGCAGGAGGGCGGAAGCGCCACCTTTGGCGTCAAGCTGGCCGCCCAGCCCGGCGGCCCGGGCAGCGGCGATGTCACCGTCACCCCCTCCTGCGGCAACTGCGACCAGCTCTCGTTCTTCCCGGCGAGCCTGACCTTCACCCAGTCGAACTGGGACACCTGGGCCGACTTCACGTTCAATGCCCTCGATGACGATGACGCCGTCAGCGAGAATGTCGAGGTTGAGTTCGCCGCCGCGGGCCGGGACTACAACGGGCTCTCGGCGGTGCTGCCGTTCGCCGTGATAGACGATGAGTCCCCCGGCGTGGTGTTTTCCGAAACCCTGATCACGCTGTCCGAGGCTTCATCCGACGCCGTCAGCACCATGGTGAAGCTGTCGCAGCAGCCCTCCGGCGCTGTCGAGCTGACCTTTGACATGAGCGGCATCTTCGCGGTGACGCTCGACACCGATGCGAACACCGCCACCGACCAGCACACGCTGACATTCACCACGGCCGACTGGGAAACCGAGCAGGAAGTGCTGCTCAAGCCCGTGGCGGATTTCGATGCCAATAACGAAAGCGGCTCGATTCCGATGACGTTCTCGGGCGGCGGCTACGAGGCGCTCAACACCTCCTCCGTAAACGTGACGCTGGATTTCCAGGTCGAGGACGACGAGGTTCCAAGCCTGATCTGCACCCCGAAGGCCTGCGGTGAGCCCTATACGCAGGCTGAGAATGCGGCAGACGCGGACATCGTGGTGCGCGGTGTCAGGCTGGGCTCGCTGCCGGAGCCGGGCACGAGCGTGACGGTCATCCTGCGCTCCTCCAACCCCGATGTCACGTTCACCAACGAAGGCGGGACACCCCTGAGATCGCTGATCTTCAGCGACCAAAACTGGAGCGTCGACCAGAGGTTCAAGACCGTCGTCGCCGAGGACAGCGACGCCGCCAATGAGACCGCCGTCATCACCCTGAGAGCCGGGTCAGACCGGGCGAGCGGCATCTACAACAACGTCAGCGAGAGCTACACCCTCAACATCACCGACGACGAGAACAGCCAGATCGGCATCACCCTGAGCGCCGGAGACGCCGACAGCAACCGGCTCACTGTCAGGGAGGGCGGCAGTGCGCAGTTTGACGTCAAGCCGGATGTGCCCCCGACCCGTCCGATGACCATCTCGCTGAGCGCCGCCGATATCGCAAAGGGCTATGCACTCGCACCGGCGAGCCTGTCCTTCAACTCCGCCAATTACCAGCAGGACAAGACCTTCCAGATCAGCCCGCCCTCGGACAGGGACCTGCTGGATGAGGACGTCTCGGTCACGCTTGAGATGAGCGGGGGCGAGTTTGCCGGCGCCACGCAGACGCTCTATCTGACCATCGAAGACGATGAAACCCCCGAGCTGCTGATCACCCCGGGCTCGCTGACCGTGTCCGAGGGGCTGACCCAGACCTTCACCGTCCAGCTGCTGGCCGAGCCCAGCATCAGGCCCACCAGCCAGGGCAACAGCGGCAGTTCATCCGGCTACGACGTGGATGTTGAGATCACCAGCGGCAACTCCGATGCCGTGCGGGTGCTGACCCCCAGCCTGAGCTTCAGCGCCTCCGAGTGGAACGTTCCGAAGGAAGTGTCGCTGAGGGGCGCCGAGGACGACAACCAGCTCGCCGAGTCGCCCACCATCACGCTGACGACCTCTGCAACCGCCTGTTCGGGATGCCCCAGCCCCGATTACGACGGCGTCTCCAAGACGATTTCCGTGAGGACGATCGACAACGACATCCCCAACATCCACCTGTCCGACCTCCTGCTGGATTTCGAGGAGACCGGAGTCGGCGGCCGCTTTACGGTCAACCTGCTGAACCAGCCGAATGCCGACGTGACCGTGTCGGTCACCAGCAGCGACGCCGGGGCTGTCACGGTGTCGCCGGGGCAGCTGACATTCACCGATCAGAATTGGAACCAGCCCCACACCGTGATCGTGACTCCGGTGCACGATGCGGACAGCGAGGATGAGCGCATCACCATCACGGCGTCGGGCTCGGGCGGGGGCTACCTCAACACCTCCGGCACCCTGACGGTTGTGGTCAGGGACGAGGATCCGGCGCAGCTGCAGCTGACCAAGAACCGCCTGGTGCTGTCGGAGGGCAACACCGCCACCTTCGCCGTGTCCCTCGCCTCGGCTCCGGTCTCCAGAATAAACGTGACCCTGACCAGCCGGGACCTCGGCGCCGTCACGGTCAGCCCGGACATCCTCGACTTCGACCCGGACGACTGGAACACCCGCACCCGCATCGTCACCGTCATGGGAGAGCCCGACTCGGATGCCCAGGATGAGATGGTCACAGTGGATCTGGAGGCCAATGGCGGGGGCTATACCGGCGTCTCCGCCCAGGTCGGCGTCGAGATCGTTGACGATGGCGAGGCCGAGTTGATCCTGCCCGCCAGGGTTCAGATCGTCGAGGGCTCCGAGGCCAGCTTTGATGTCCGGCTGGGGTCCGAGCCCGAGAGCCCGGTGACGCTGACGCTGGCGCAGCCCGACAATCCCGACGTGACCATCGACACCGATGAGTTCACTCCGGGAGACCAAACCACGATGACATTCAACTCCGTCAACTGGTCTGTTTCCCGCCCCGTCAAGATGATTGCCCGGGATGACGGCGACACCCGGGACGAGCCGACTTCGATTGCCGTGGTCGCCTCCGGGGCGGATTACGAGGGCCTCACCGCCACCATCGACGTCTCGCTGATCGACGATGATCGGATCAGGCTGCTGCTGGTGCCGGGCAAGGAGCTGACCGTGACCGAGGGCTCCAGAAGCGGCGGCGCTCTCTCGGTGCGGCTGGGGTCGCTGCCCAGCGGCACCGTCATGGTGACGCCGAGCGTCAGCGAGGAGGACAAGAAAAAAGTGACCCTGTCCCCGTCCACGATGACCTTCAATGCCACCAACTGGCAGACCACCCAGGACATCACCGTCATACCCCAGAACGACCCCGACCCGGTCGATGAGAGGGTTCTGCTCAACCTGGCGACCGAAGGCGGCGGCTACGACGGCCGCAACGAGACGGTCCTGGTGGAGATCACCGACAACGACGTGGCCGAGCTGATGATCGAGAATGACCCGGAGCCCATTACCGATGATCCGGATCGCACCTGCCCGAGCAGTTCCTACTGCATGTATGAGGACGACGCCGACGGCAAGGCCATCCGCCTGAAGCTCAGCGCCCAGCCCTCGGAGAACGTCACCATTGCAGTCACCAGCAGCAATTCCGAGGCGGTCCAGGCCGCCACGCAGACCCTGACCTTCACGCCCGACGACTGGAATCAGACCAAGTCGGCCACGCTGCTGCCGGTTCTCGATCCAAACGCCTTTGAGGAGGATGTCGTCATCACGCTGTCCGCAGCCGACGGCGGCTACGACGGTGTGACTGCAACCGTCGATGTGGAGGCGTGGGAGACCTCCACACCGGGCATGGATCTGCCGGCGAAGAAAGTCAGGGTGCCCGAGGGCGGCAGCAAGGCCTTCAGCGTCAGGCTGAGTGCGCAGCCGCTGTACCCGGCGCTGGTGATACTGGCACAGCCGCCCAACCCGGACCTGCAGATCGACACCGACCTTGAAGAGGACGGGCTGCAGAACAGCCTGCAGTTCTCCCCGGGCGACTGGAATGTCCCGCAGGAAGTCACGGTCTTCGCCGGCCGCGATGAGGATGCGAAGACCGAGCAGGAGGACATCGAACTGAAGCTGCTCGGCTCCGACTACCCCGAAGACGGCATCACCGCCTCGGTCACCGTCGAAATCGTTGAAGCCCAGAAGCTCGGCATTGTCGTCACCGGGGCGCCGCTGACCGTGCACGAGGGCGGCGCCACCGGCGAGACGGGCGAGCTTCAGGTCTCCCTGCGCGCCAAGCCGACGGTCGAGGTGACGGTGACCGTGGACAACGACCACGACGCCATCATGTCCGTGCTGCCGGCCTCCCTGACCTTCAGCCCGAGCGATTGGAATCAACCCCAGATCCTGACGGTCACCGGGCTTGAGGACGACAACACCAATGACCACCCCGACCTCTCATTCGATCTCGAAGCCAGCGGCGGCGAGTACGCCGGCACCAAGCTGGAGGACATCACCGTCAGCGTCATCGACAACGATCAGATCGACGACGCCGACCTGGTGGTCTCCACCAACATGCTGAACATCCTCGAGGGCGAGAGCGAAGAGTTCACGGTCAAGCTCGCCGTGGTGCCCGAGGGCCGCGTCACGGTTCGGGTCATCAGCCAGGACCCGCTGGCGGCCTCGGTCAGCCCCTCCCGGCTGACCTTCACCCGGGATAACTGGGATGTCGACCAGACCGTCACCGTCACCGGGGTGCAGGACCTCTTCGACCTCGATGACGCCGAGACCAAGGTCATCTTCAGCGCCACCGGCGGCGGCTACAGCGGCGTCGGCGCCGGCTGGGACATCTCGGTGATGATCACCGACGCCGAGGGCAGCGAGGCCGATGTCGTCAAGCAGGTGCTGGCGGAGTCCGGGCGCAGCGCGCTGATCGGCACCCAGGAAGTCATCGGCCGCCGGCTCGACGCCGCCCCCGGGCTGCGCACCGCCACCGTCGCCGGCCGGGAGATCAGCCTGAGCCGCCAGGCGAGCCGGGACCTGGCGTCCGGCTTCGCCGCAGCCGCCGGCGGCCAGAAGCTGGGCGGGGACCGCTTCGACGGGTTCAGGTTCGGCCACGAGCGCCACAGCATGCACTGGCTCGGCGGCGTCGAGCTCAAGGACGGCAAGCCGCTGCAGAAGGCTCCCGAACTCTCCACGCTCGGGCGCAGCATTCCGCTGCTCGGCAACTTCACCTACGACCTCAGCGCCGACAGGGGGGTCGGCTGGACCCTCTGGGGCCGCCTGGATCAGCGCGAATTCTCCGGCGAGATGGATGCATCCCTGCCCGGCGAGACCCAGAAGCAGACCTATGAGAGCTCGCAGAGCTCGGTCTGGCTGGGCTTTGACCGGCGCCTCGTCAGCGGGGCGGTGATCGGCATTGCCGTCTCCCAGAGCAGCGGCGAGGGCTCCTACAAGGTCTACAAATCCATGCTCGAAATGGAGACCAACGTCACCAACTACCTGTCCTACTTCGAGCTGGGGCTGGGCTCCGAGGGCAGGCTGCGCATCATGCTGGGGTCGGGCAGCGGCGACATGACCGTGACGCCCCTGAGCGGACCCGCCTCAACCGTCAACCTGACGACAGTGCTCGGCTCGCTCGGCTTCCGCTGGCCGCTGGCGCGCGTCGGCCAGGGCCGCCTGGTGCTCACCGGCAGCCTCGGCCTCAGCGAGGTCAGCACCGACGAGGCCGTCAGCCAGTGCAGCCTGAACAGCTGCACCCGCATCGACCCGCAGGGGCTCAACCACGGCGCCGCCATCAGCGAGATCGACGCCGCCAACAACAGCGCCCGCGTCGGCCTCCAGCTCGAGCCGCGCCCCTGGACTTTGGGCACCGACTGGAAACTCGAGCCCCGCATCGGCATGTCGCTGCGCCAGGACAGCGGCGACGGCATCGAGGGCTCCGGCGCCGAGCTGACCAGCGCAATCAAGCTCAACACCCCGAGCGAGCGCTTCAGCATCGACCTCGGAATGCAGTACCTCGGCACCCACTCGGCCGCCGAGCTGTCCGAGGAGTGGGGCGCCAGCCTGGAGTTTGCCCTGCACTCCATAGACGACAGCGGGCGCGGACTGTCGCTGTCGCTCGGCCCGCAGTGGGGGCTCCGCGACACCGGGCTGCTGGAGCGCGCCGAGGCCTTTTCCGTCAACGACTCTGCGGCCCGGCGGCGCTCGGGTGCCGCCAGGCAGCAGGCGGCATCGCTGGGCGCCCGGCTCGGCTACGGTCTCGACGCCCTGGGCGGCATGCTGACGCCCTTTGCCGAGTTCAACTTCACCGGCGGGACGCGCGCCTCGAGCAGGCAGAATCTGGGGGTTCGGTTCAATACGACGGACGAGCTGGAGGCCAGGCTGTTCAGCGAGCAGCGCAACGTTCGGGGCGGCGCCAACACCAGCGGCTTCGGCTTCGAGATCAGGAAAACCTACTAAATCGAGGCGCGGCGGGCGGGGGTAATTCCATTACCTCCTGGTTGGTTACAATCCCGCCATCAAGTTAATTGAGCAACGCTATAAAGCCTTTGATCAGGCGTTTTTTCTCCTTCTCATGTTTCTGTGCGAATGTTGGCCGCCGTTGAATAGCCAGGGATCTTGAATCTTGCTGAAGGGGTGATCGTTGAGGGTTTATGGCAGCAGGGTGAATAACAGTTTTGATAGGGAGACTCCACCAGCAAGGTCTTTTGCTGCTTGCGGCGCTGCTGCTGCAGGTGCTGCTGGGCGCACCGATTGTGTCGGCTTACTCTGCGGATCCGGAGATTCTTGACGCATCGGACGATAAATTGGGTTCAAAGATGAGCATTCAGGAGGGCCCTAATGGTGGAGAACTAATCACCATTCAACTCAAGGAGGGGGAGGAGCCCACCCATCCCGTCACGGTCACGTTTAGCACCAGCAGCGAATACTTGTACTCGAGATCTATAACCTTCACACTGGACAATTGGGACCAACCCCAGGATGTGTGGATCGGCGCGGATATCAACCCTGCCACAGGCCCTCACAACTACACGTTCAGCATATCCTTCCAAAGCTCTGACACCGCCTACAGCAGCATCAGCAGCAAATCCGTTGAGGTGGAGGTCACAGATGTCCCGAGCACATCTAGTGGAGATATGACATTTTCCCCCGGCAATGGCGCAATTATATTTATGACCGAGGGGGAAACCGATGAGGATGCAATTTATGTTTATGGGCCTTCAAAGAATAAACAAAGGCACTTCGTAGATGCCTATTGCATGGATTCCGCGATTCCTTCCCCCCATAAAACATGTGATGCATATTTAAAGTATTTAAACCTTCACAATGCCGGTCCTGGTGGTCCGACTAGATCGGGCGATGGTTTTCCCGTAGAGGAGGACTATGTTCGAGTAGATCCCCTGGACGCGGATCGTGGTGAGTTTGAAAGACAAACAAAGGTTGGGATAGAAGCACTTGAGGACGACGATACAGAGGATGAGGAATTCACAATACGAGGTGCTTACTATTCCGGCAATGAGGAAAGCAGTGTAGAGAGCGTGGTCTTCTTCACCATAACAGTAATCATTCTTGATAATGACAAGAACGAAGGGCTGGAGCTCTCCACCAGGACGATACACCTGCTGGAGGGGAACAGTGCAAACTTCTCGGTCAAGCTGAACCAAAGGCCCAGTTCAGATGTCACGGTGACGCTGACCCAGCCGAGCAACAGCGATGTGAAGATCGACACCGACCCGGACACCGACGGCGACCAGAACACCCTGGAATTCAAGCTCCCCAAAGACAACCATGTCGACTCCAAACGCTATCTCCATCCGCGGTGGATCAAGGTCTCTGCCGCTCATGATGACAATGCGGGTGCGGTTGAAACCGCCACCATCAATATTTCATCCTCTGGGGGAGGATTTGACGGCTTAACCGACAGGGTGACGGTCACCGTTGAGGACGACGATATCGCTGCGAACTTGATCATGTCCGAAACACCGTCGGAGGTCGTTGAAGGGGAGCCCTACACTTTCAAACTCAAACTGAGCAGCAGGCCGAGTGCCGGGAGGGTGACGGTCAGTCTGACTTCGCCCGGCGGCGGCATCCGATTCAATCCGGCCACCCTAAACTTTAGCCGCCTTAGTGGGAGCCAGCATTGGGACACGGAGCAGACCGTGACATTCAGCGCCAAGGAAGATGCTGACACGAACGATATAGAGAATGTCACGATCAATGCGGCGGTGACCATTTCAGATGATCGCTATAAAAATGTGACCGCCAGCAGGTCGGTCAAGGTGATAGACGACGATGGGGGGGCGCTGGTTTTGGATGCAGACCTGCCTGATCCTCTCTACTTTGTGGAGGATGTGGACTTCGCCGAATTCTATATTTGGTTGAGGAACGAGCCTTCGGGCGATGTCATCCTGACAACATCAACAGCAAGTTCCAGCCCCGAACTGGAAATTAAGTTTCTAAGACTAGCAACACTACCAACCTGTGGTGATAACTGTTTCAAGGATGAAATGACACTCAAACCCTCAGATGCGACAGACCCTGATGAATATTTGTTCTATATCCTGCTGAAAGGTGACGAGGGCGGCGACGACAAGCTCGACCGGAGCGAGACATTTAGGCTGAGAACCACAAAAAAAGCCGCACTGGATAAGGTATCCACAGCCAAAGGTGAGACGGGCGAGACTTTGGCAGTCACATTTTTCGACCCGGACGACGGCCCCGTCGCACTGACCCCGTCTCCGGGATCACTGACCATGGTCGAGGGCACCTCAAGAACTTTCACGCTCAAGCTGGCTGAGAAGCCGGCCAACGGTCGCATCGTCAAACTGTCGGC
Source organism: Gammaproteobacteria bacterium AqS3 (assembly GCA_001750645.1). GTDB lineage: Bacteria > Pseudomonadota > Gammaproteobacteria > MEIF01 > AqS3 > AqS3. The sequence goes on along the minus strand of MEIF01000028.1, from coordinate 3,942 downwards.
GGAGAACGGCGCCAGCGTCAGCCCGACCGAGCTGATTTTCACCGGCGGCGACACGGGCAACTGGAACACCCCCCAGACCGTCACAGTGACTGCGACCCAAGACACCGACAAAAATGATGAGGAGGTAATTATCAAGTGGGTGGGCGATCCTCAAATTGAAGAACTGGATGACATCAGCCGCATCACCGAAGGCTCGCTGACGGTGAAAATCACCGACGACGATGACGCCGCCGTCGGACTGACCCTGTCGCCGTCGTCCCTGACGGTCGACGAGGGAGGCTCGCAGACCTTCACGGTGCAGCTGGCCGCCAAGCCGGCCAATGGCCGCACCGTCACCCTGACATCGGACAACGCCGATGTCACCGTGGAGGACACCGACACGACCGAAGACGGCAACCAGAACACGCTGACCTTCACGGCCTCGAATTGGAACGTAGCCCAGACCGTGACGGTGCGAGGGGGGCAGGACGCCGATTCGACTGATGACAGCACGACCATCACCCTGACCGGCGGTCGCATCACGACCGCCTCGCTGGCGGTGACGGTCATCGACGACGATGACTCTGCCGTTGCGCTGACCCTGTCGGAGTCGACCCTGATCTTGGCCGAGGGCACCTCGGACACCTTCACCGTCCAGCTGGCCACCCAGCCGGCCAACGGCCGCACAGTCACCCTGACATCGAACAACACCGATGTCACGCTGGACAAGACCGAGTTGGCCTTCACGACCGCAAACTGGAACACCGCACAGACCGTGACTGTGCGAGGGGCGCAGGACGACGACAGCAGCGACGACACCGCCGCCATCAGCCTGACCGGCGGCCGCATCACGGCCGGCTCGCTGGCGGTGACGGTCATGGACGACGAGGACTCCGCCATCGGGCTGACCGCATCTCCGGCGTCGCTGGCGCTGGTCGAGGAGGGCGACTCGGGGACTTTCACGCTCAAGCTGGCCTCCCAGCCGGCCAATGATCGAAGCATTGCATTGTCGGTGGCCGGCGACCTCACCGTCAGCCCGGCGACGCTGAGCTTCACGACGGCGAACTGGAACTCGCCCCAGACCGTCACAGTCAGCGCCACCGCCGACGCCGACAAAATTGATGACACCGCAAGCGTCAATTGGGCGGGCGACCCTGCCATTGAAAACCTGGCGGGCATCAGCCGCATCACGGCCGGCTCGCTGCCGGTGAGCATTACCGACAACGATGACTCCGCCGTTGCGCTGACCCTGTCGGTGTCGACCCTGACTGTGGTCGAGGGCGCCTCGGGCACCTTCACCGTCCAGCTGGCCACCGAGCCGGCCAACGGCCGCATCGTCACCCTGACATCGAACAACACCGATGTCACGCTGGACAAGACGGAGCTGACCTTCACGACCGGGAACTGGAGCGAAACGCAGACCGTGACGGTGACCGGGGCCGATGATGTCGACGGTGCCGATGACACCGCGACCATCAGCCTGGGCGGCGACCGCATCACCTCCGGCTCGCTGGCGGTGACGGTCACCGACAACGACAGGGGCCTGATCGTATCGTCCACAGACCTGACCGTCGTCGAGAACAGCAGCGGGACATTCACGGTGAAGCTGGCGGCACAGCCCGACAGTGATGTGACGGTGACGCTGGCACAGCCGAGCAACACCGATGTGACCGTCGACACCGACACGGGCGAAGACGGTGACCAGAACCGGCTGACCTTCACGACCGCCAACTGGAGCACGGTGCAGACGGTGACGGTCAACGCCGCCCAAGACCCTGATGCGATCGAGGACAAGGCGACGATCATCGTGAGCGCCACCGGCGGGGATTACACCAGCGAGACGGCGAGCGTGACGGTGACGGTGGACGACAACGACACGGCGGGCTACACCTTTGATCCGGTCGCTCCGAGCGTGACCGAGGGTTCGACGGCGACCTTCACGGTGAAACTGAACACCCAGCCGAGCGACTCGGTGACGGTTACCCTGGCGCAGCCGACCGACAACACCGAGGTCACGCTCGACACCGACACGAGCACCGCCGAGAACCAGAACACACTGACCTTCACCACCGCCAACTGGAGCACCGCCCAGACCGTGACGGTCAAAGCCGCCCAAGACCCCGATGCGATCGAGGACAAGGCGACGATCATCGTGAGCGCCACCGGCGGGGATTACACCAGCGAGACGGCGACCGTAACGGTGACGGTGGACGACGACGACACGGCGGGCTACACCTTCGACCCCGCGTCTCCGACGGTGACCGAAGGCTCGACGGCGACCTTCACGGTGGCGCTGACGAGCCAGCCGAGCGATTCGGTGACGGTGACGCTGGCGCAGCCGACCGACAACACCGACGTGACCCTCGACACCGACACGGGCGAGGACGGCAACCAGAACCGGCTGATCTTCACCACCGCCAACTGGAACACCGCGCAGACCGTGACGGTAAGCGCGGCGGAGGACGACGACGGCATCCAGGACACGGCGATGATCGGCGTCAGCGCCGCCGGCGGGGACTACGCCACGGTCACGACAAGCGTGGTGGTCACGGTGAACGACAACGACCCCCAAGGTCTGGTTCTGTCGTGGCCGAACAAGTCCAAGACCGTGCAGGAGGATGACACGGTGAGCGTTCTGAAGGTACGCCTGAAGACCCGGCCTTCGGTTGAGGTGACGGTCGATGTCGAGCTGAAGGACAGCCCGCCGCGAATATTCATCAGCACGGGCGCCCGTCTGACGTTCAGCCCCTCGGACAGCTCGGATCAGGCCTGGAACAGCGATCAGGAGGTGGCGATCGGCTACTACCGGGATCCGGACAGCGAGGACAACACGGTGGAGATCTCGCTGGCGGCGAAGGGCGGCGACTACGAGGGTCTGAAGGACAGCGCGACGCTGACGATCGAGGACAACTTCTCGGACGCGCTGAAGCTGACGCCGGGGACGCTGACTGTCGACGAGGGGGGCAGCAACACCTTCACGGTTGAACTGGAGCTGCCGCCGCTGGATGACGCCGAGATCACGGTGACGCTGACGCAGCCGGAGAACGAGGACGTGAAGGTGGACACCGACCCGGACACGGCCGGCAACCAGAGAACGCTGACCTTCACGGACAGGAACTATTCCACCCCGCAGACGGTGACGGTGAGGGCGGGCCAAGACGACGATGCGCTCAACAACGAGGTGACCGTCGAGCTGGAGGCGTCGGGCGACGACTATGTTGGCGTGACCGCGAGCCTATCGGTCACGGTGGACGACGACGACACGGCGGGCTACACCTTCGACCCCGCATCTCCGACGGTGACCGAAGGCTCGACGGCGACCTTCACGGTGGCGCTGACGAGCAAGCCGAGCGATTCGGTGACGGTGACGCTGGCACAGCCGACGGACAACGCCGATGTGACCCTCGACACCGACACGAGCACCGCCGAGAACCAGAACACACTGACCTTCACCACCGCCAACTGGAGCACCGCGCAGACGGTGACGGTGAGCGCGGCGGAGGACGACGACGGCATCCAGGACACGGCGACGATCGGCGTGAGCGCGACCGACGGCGGCTACGACGATGTCGTCCACCAAGAGGTCGCGGTGACGGTGAGCGACAACGACACCCTGGGGATGACGGTGTCGGCGACCACCTTGACTGTTCCCGAGCAGTCGAGCAACACCTTCACCGTGAAGCTCGACACCCAGCCCGGCGACACCGTGACGGTCAACATCACCCAGCCGAACAGCCCCAACGCCGATGTGACGACGACCCCGACATCCCTGACCTTCACCACCGCGAACTGGGGCGCGGAGCAGACGGTGACGGTGAACGGAGCCGAGGACGACGACGGGATCGACGACTCCGCAACGCTGCGGGTCAGCGCTGCGGGAGGCGGCTACGGCGATGTCGACGACAGGGAGGTCGAGGTGACGGTGGACGACAACGACACGCAGGGCATCACGGTGTCGACGAC
>MEIF01000027.1 GCA_001750645.1 Gammaproteobacteria bacterium AqS3 | reverse complement strand
CAACGAAACCGCAGATCGCCTCAGTGCAGAGCTGGGATACAGCTACGGCCTGACCGAGGACATCGAGATCGGTCTGAGCCTGGACGCTTCCTACACGGACGACCGTAACGCAGACCCCAGAAGGGGCGGCGAGTGCATTTATGTGCCGACACTTGGCCTCTATCTTGGCTCTGGAACTGAGTGCGCAGATCAGCCGCAGCCTGTCGCCGGAGAACGAAACGCCGGGGATGTTCGGCTGGCTCGGCATCGATCTGCTGGAAAACCGGTCGGCGGAGGGCGAGGACTTCAGGCGGGGGCGAGGCGCGTTCAATGCGGGACTTTCGCTGTATCGAACTTACGATCCCATCGTGCTCAGGGTTGCGTTCGGCTATGCCCACATACCGCCGGAGCATATACGCGATGCCGGCAGATTTGACAGGGGCGACACGATCTCAATCAGCCCGTCGGTGCTGTTCGCCGTCAACAATATCGTCAGCATCAGCGCAACCTCGGACATTCAGGTGATGTTCAGCGACACGCTGGACAGGCAGGACAGATACGGCTACCGTCGAACCGTCGTGACTGCCGGCCTCGGCGTGAGCCTGTCGCTGCGGGACAGAACGACGATCTACATCAGCGGATCGACATTCGCCAGCGCGAGTGGCGGGGCATCGTTCGGCGTGTTTGTCCGGCACCGGCTGAAAAGGGGCGATCTGCTGGCGAAATTGGAGGGGGACGGGCAGTCCGCAGAGGTGGGAGGCACTACCGATTCGGAGAAGGGGGTGGACGGCTGGTGGGGCAGAAACCGTGCAAGGATCGGGGGCATCGCGGCCGGCTTGATCTTTGGTGCTTCGGTCAGGAATTTGGCGAGGTGATTTCGCTCGCTTGGAGTTGCGAGTGCCTAATGATTCTGCGTCGATAGATAAACCGAAAACCCATCCCAAAACCAAAAATTAGCAGGCTCAACCCGCCGGCAAGGCGGTTTTCGTAGGGCGGGTCAACGACTAATGGAGACATGAACATACAAATCGTCCAGAAAATAATCAGATACAAATCAAATGTAAGCAAAGGCATGTAAACAACGCCGAGCATTCGCGCAGTTTTTCCTGGTTCATCCTTTTCTTTCAATGCGACGAGCACACGGAGCAAGACGCAAACAGCCAAAAGAAATCCCTGCCAATAAAACGCCCAGCTTTCCCAGAACCACGAGCAGGCCAAGTAACCCCAAAAAAAGATAGCCCATCCTATGGCTGGCATAGCAAAAAAGGCTCGGATTAGAATGTTGAATTGTATATGCGAACATTTTTGAAATTGACAGCCTCCGTCTGAGTTTTCCGAAGCCGGCCGGGATTGCAGTTATATTTCAAAAATCGCCCGCAATCGGTCTCGCGCGGGAAATGTCAAGTAGTGCTGGCGAAGTCTCCTGACGGCGAATCCATAGCCCGCCATTAGTATTGGCCATTTAGTCCGGTCCGAACAATGCACCGCCGGCAGCTGAAAGCGAGCGAGATTGATGCAATCTGCTGGCGGTATAAGAACGGCGAGAGCATTGTCGACATTGCCCGGGACTATGAAGGTGTAACTATTCCGCGCATCCGCCAGCGACTCGTGCCTAGGACTTCATGAAAATTGAGAAAGTCAACCCTGCTAAAAATCGCTGAGAGCGTGCGCCGCCCGAGGCGGTCAGGCGCCTCAGAACTCCTCCGGCATCGAGAACAGCTTTTCGACGGGCTCCCGTTTGAGGGACTCTTTGGTGATGACCGGCTTGTCGGCCTCGACATCGATTTTGCCCAGGCGGCCGGCCTTGTAGTTCTCGCGCATCTCCTTGTCGACGCGCTCCTGTGCCGGGTCGATCAGGTAGCTGAACTGCTCGATGAAGATGGCGCTGATGTCAAACCAGCGGCGGTATTCGCCGCCCAGGGCATCGCGGAAGACGACCACCAGGTAGCGCTCCCTGACCGCGTGGTCGACCAGCCGGGTCGAGTCGATGCGGAATTCATTGGCCTCGGCATAAGTGTGCAGCTCGCCGAGGTCGACGATCTTCCAGGCTTTTTCCCGCGAGCGCCCGCTGCCGACCTGGCCGATCGACTTCTGCAGCCCCTCGGCGATGCCCCGGTGAACGGCGGACAGCGCCCGCTCGCGAATTCCGGCGTAGCAGTCGGCGGCCAGATGGTGGACGCGGTAGTCGATCCAGGCCCGGTCAAGCAGCTCGCGCGTGTAGGTCAGGCACCTGCGGTTGAAGCCGTTTTGCTGGGTCTGGCGGGCGAACTTCAGCAGCTGGTCGTCGGCGACGGAATACGGCGTGTAGGCGGGCATGTCGGTCCACGCCAGGCGCAGCGCGCGGAAGTCGACGGGCTGGCCGGCCAGCGCCCGGTTGCGCAGGTTCAGAAACCGCTGCCTGGGGTCGGGGGCTTTCTTGGCGGGCTTGGATTCGGCGGGGGCTTGCACCTCCAGCGGCAGCGCCGGATCGGCGGGGGCGGCGTCATCCTGTGCGGGGGCAATGGCGGGGGCGACGAGCAGCAGCCCGCACAGCAGAGCTGCGGTGCTGGTCGATCTGTTCGCTGCCGGTGGTTCGTGCTGCATTTAATTCGCCTGTTGTCTGGAGGAAGGGGGGAAGTTCTTCATTCGCTGCGCCAGCTCCTCCAGATCTGTGCGCTCGAATGTCTGCGGGCCGAGCTCGTATTTTTGATCGGACCGGGCCAGCTTCTGCTTCAGCAGCACTTGGACATCCTCGATGTCCCTCTGGTTGCACTCCCGCCGGATGCCATGGCCCAGCTCTTCAATATGCTCCGGATTTTGCGCCCACTTTACCAGCAGGCGGCTGGCGCGTGTCCCGGCGCTGCGCCCCAGAAGCTCGAGATAGTGCATCAGCATCTCGCGCTCGGCATCCTCGTCGTCGGACGGCAGCGACAGTTTTTCCTTCAGATAGGGCTGCAGTTCGGGCTTGTCGATCCACTCATTCCAGGCCTTCTTGTTCCAGGAGCCGTCGGCGGCGATGAGCGCCCCGGCAAAGTCGTAGATCACCTGGGCGTTGTCAATGGGGCGGATGTCCTCGAGCTGCTCGGTCGGGATGTCGGCAATGCACTGCGGCTTCTTCGCCAGCAGCGTGGCGATGACGCAGAGCTCGTGGCGCAGGCGGGGGGCGGGCGGTGCCGTGTGATGCGGTGCGATGTGATCCAGAGCCGGATGACCCGGCGGGGGGCCGTAGTCCGGCGGGATGAAGTCGTCGGGGGGCGCTGCGTAGTCGTAGTCGAAGTCCTCCGGCGGTGCGGGCGGCCAGGGCTGTTGGGGCTGCCGGCCGGGGGCGTGGGCGGGGGCGCGGGCGGACTGCACCGGAGATCTGCTCGGAGGTCTGCCCGACTGCCCCGGCACCGACGCCGCGCGCTGCTGCGAGGGTCTGTTTGCGCGCTCCCGCTTCGGCAGGTTTTGCCGCGACAGGGTGAGCTTGTTGAGCCAGAGTTCTCTGTCCTGGCGCAGCTGCTCGGCCAGGGCGGCGCACAGGGTCTGCGCCAGCACCCCGTCGGCCGGCAGCCTCGCCAGCAGCCGGGTCACCCGCTCGGCAAAGGCGGCAATGCCGTCGGCGCGCTCGAGGTTGAACTCCTCGCCGACGCACTCCAGCAGGAAGCGCTCCAGATCCATCGCCCCGTCCTGCAGGGTGCGGAAGTGATCGGCGCCCCGGCTGCTGACGACGCTGTCGGGATCCTCGCCCTGCGGCAGAAACATCACCTTCAGCAGCCGGCCGTCCCGCAGCTGGGGCAGGGCGGTCTCCAGCGCGCGGGAGGCCGCCAGCCGGCCGGCGGCGTCGCCGTCAAAGCACAGCACGACCTCGCGGTCGAGCCGGAACAGCGACTGAAAATGCGCCTCGGTGGCCGAGGTGCCCAGCGTCGCCACGGCGCTGTCGATCCCCGCCGCGTGCAGGGCGATGACGTCGGTGTAGCCCTCGACCACCAGACGGTGGCCGCTGCGGCTGGTGCGGCTCTCATAGCGGCCGTAGAGCAGCTCGCCCTTGTGGAAGGCAAAGCTCTCGATCGAGTTGAGGTATTTCGCCCTGGCGTTCTCGTCCAGCGCCCGCCCGCCGAAGCCGACCACGCGCCCGCGGGCGTCCCGGATGGGAAACATCAGCCGGTTGCGGAAGTGGGCGTAGGTGCGATCCCCCGGGCTGCCGTCCGGGTTCTCGGCGGTGCGCAGCATCCCCAGCGTCTTCAGCAGCTCGATGCGCTCCTCGTCCGTGCCGAACAGCTTGGCGACGTAGTCGCTGCGCGCCGGGGCATAGCCCAGCAGAAAGCGCTCTGCGGCGGTGTCTGAAATCCCCCGCCCGGCGAGGTATTTTTGGACTTCCGGGGCCTGCTTCAGCTGGCTGCGGTAGTAGTCGGCGATGTTTTCGAGCATCTTGTGGGGGTCGGGGCCGCGCCGGGCCTGGGGCGCCGGGCCGCCGTCCTCGTATTCGACCGGGATGCCGGCGAATGCCGCCAGCTGCTCGACGGCGTCGACAAAGCCCAGGCGGTCGTGCTCGGTCAGGAACTTGAGGGCGTCGCCGCTGGCCTTGCAGACAAAGCAGTGGTAGAAGTTCTTCTGCGGGCTGATGGTCAGCGAGGGCTTGCGGTCGGGGTGGAACGGGCACAGGGCGACGTATTCGCGGCCGTTGCGACGGAACTGCTCGAGCCGGGTCGAGAGGAAGTCGACGATGTCGACGTGCTCGCGCAGCTGCTCGATGAACTTCGGCTGGATCCTAGCCATTCATCCAGGTCTCCAGGATGATCTGCGCGGCGATGTCGTCGACGCGCTCGCCCCCCGGCCGGCCGATCTCGCGCGCGCGCCGGCGCGCCTCGTCGCTGGAGAGCAGCTCGTCGACCACGCTGCACCGGATCGCATAGCGCTCCTCGATGCGCTCGCGCAGTTTTTTGGCGCGGGTCAGCACGGTGCGCGAGTGGCCCGGTTGGTGCGGATAGGGCATGCCTACGATGACCTGGCGGGGGCTCCACTCCCGCATCAGGGCGTCCAGTTTGGGCCAGTCCGGAATCTCGGCGCGCACCGGGACGACGGCGACGGCCTCGGCGCTGCCGAGTTCGGTGTTGCCCACGGCGACTCCGAGCGAGGTGCTGCCGTAGTCAAGACCCATGACGCGCATCAGGGCTGCCTGGACGATAGCTTGGCCAGGACCGCATCGGCGACGATCAGGGAGGGGTCGCTGCCGGTGTGGTGGTGCAGCTCGCGCAGCCCGGTCGGGCTGGTGATGTTGACCTCGGTCAGATACTCGCCGATGACGTCGAGGCCGGCGATCATCACGCCTCGCTCGACGAGCTTGGGGCCGACCGCGCGGGCGATGCGCCGGTCGGCGTCCGAGAGCGGGGCGGCCGTCGTGGTGCCGCCGACCGCCATGTTGGCGCGCACATCACCCTCCGGCGGCGTGCGCACCAGCACGTGATCGAGCGGCTCGCCGTTGATCAGGAACAGGCGCTTGTCGCCGTCGGCGATTTCGGGGATGAAGCGCTGCGCCATGATCGGCACCTCGCCGCGGCGCGTCAGGTGCTCGCATATCACGTTGAAGTTCGACTCGCCCGGGCTGATCTTGTAGCAGTCGGCGCCGCCCATGCCGTCCAGCGGCTTGAACACGCAGGTCTCGTGGCGGCGGTGGAATGCCTGCAGCTGGGCGGTGTTGGCGCTGATCAGCAGCGGCGGGGCGACGTCGAGAAAGTCCGTGATGGCGTACTTCTCGTTGCAGGAGCGCAGCGCGACGGGGTCGTTGATGACCGTCAGCCCGCCCTGCTGCCGGGCGCTCTCCAGGAAGTAGGTCTGATAGATGTAGTTCATGTCGAAGGGCGGGTCGCGCCGCTGCAGCACGGCGTCGAGATTGGTCAGCGGGAGCCACTGTGCATCGCCGCCCCATTGATACCAGTCGTCTGCATCGTCCTGCACCGTGACCGGCCGCATTCGCCCGAGGGTCTGGTCGGCGTCGCCGTCGAAGGCGACGTCCTCCGGCTGCATGTACCAGATGGCTGCCCCCCGCTGCTGCAGCGCCAGCATGATGGCCAGCGTGCTGTCATGCCCCGGCTCGATGGCGCTGATCGGATCCATGATGATGCCTACTTTGATGTCCACGACTTCGGCTCTGCGGCTTCAGCGGGTGGGGATTTTATCTGCTGCGGATGCGGCTGGGCGGCCGGCGGGGTGGCGGGGTGGCGGCTAATTCCAATCGCCCCAGAACCACTGCAGCAGAGCCAGCGCTGCGACCGGAGCCGTCTCGGTGCGCAGCACGCGGGGGCCCAGCTGCAGCGATGCGAAGTTTGCTTGGGCGAACAGCTTGATCTCCTGCTCCGACCAGCCGCCTTTGGGGCCGATGGCCAGGGCTGCGCTGCTGACTGGCTCTGTTTGCAGGGCGAGTGAGCGTTCCGGCTGCGTGTCCAGCAGCACGCGCCTTTCGGCTGACTGGATCTCGGCGCTGCCCGCCCAGTCGGACACAGATTGCGGCGGGCGGATCTGCGGCGCCCAGTAGCCGCTGCTCTGACGCACCGCCTGGATGGCGATGGCGCGCCAGTGCTCCAGACGGCGCTGGGCGCGGGCGCCCGACAGCTGCCACGGGCCGTGCTGCGACGCCAGCGGTGTAAAGACCGCCACACCCAGCTCGCTCGACTTCTGCACCGCATAGTCCATGCGCTCGCGCTCCGAAACCCCCAGACCCAGATGCAGACGACACGGCGGCGGCGGGTGATATCCGGCCTCGGTGACTTTTATATGTGTATGGGCGGTGTTGGCGGTGTTGGCGGTGTTGGCGGTGTTGGCGGTGTTGGCGGTGTTGGTGGTGTTGGTGGTGTTGGTGGGGGAGGAGGGAGTGTTGGCTGGGGCGGGGCAATACGCCCCCTGAGCCCAGTTGCCTGCGCCGTCAAACAGCTCGACAACCTGTCCCGGTGCAGCCCGCATCACCCGCCGCAGATGATGAGCGGACTCATCGGTCAGCCTGAGCACCGAGGCATCCTCCGGCCACGGCGGGGGCAGATAGGCTCGAAACACAGACATCGGTTCGGGGTTGGATGGGGCGGGGGATGATAGCGGAGGGGAGTTTTAGCGAGGCAGGGGCTAATAAGATTGGCAGCTCAAATATCGATTGGATCAAACTTCATCTCCCAGCCATACTTAAAGCTCATGTCATACATTTGAACATGAGGCAGCTTTTTCTTGATGAGCTGCATCAAGCATTTCTTATTGCAGGGTTTTATTTCTGGCCCGAAATAAATACTCGAAATGCTTGATTTGGGAAGAGGATAGTCAGAATAATGTTGTCCATCAGCCGACGGTTCCCATCTTTCTGCTCTGTATTCTTCTTCATAACTCCAGTCAGATTTTTTGGCATAAAAAAGAAAATAAAACATTTCATCTTGAGATTTCCCGCCTGGTAGCATTAGCCATCGGCCCCAACCTTTTTCAGTAAATAGTTCTGGAGGATCGACAAAATAATCAACACTACGAACATTTGGCCATGGCATATTGAGCGCAATATCAATGGCTGTGTTGAATTCTATAACTGCTCCTTGGTAATTATCAGAGTAATGGCACCACATTGGAACAATATCCTTTCTCACCGACAAACATAAAATTCTGATATTTGGAATAGTCTCGCGCCATTTTTGACGTTCTTTTTCCAGAAAAGCTGTGTCATGATTAACAGACAACTTCGATCCTAATCTAAGAAAATCTATATATTTCCTCCTAAGCTGATCCGGCATTTCTCTTCCTCTGGTAATGATTATTTGTGCATCTGAGCTTAAATCACTGATGTCAATTTTAGAATCGTGCATGGCATCTTCTTGGAACTTAGATAAGGCTTCGGATATATTGGCGTATTCCATACCTTCAGCTAACTCTCGCGGTATATCAAATGGATCGTTGAAGCGTAGTGGCGAACTCCATCTCAGCGTTTCATTTCGCAATGTTTTTAAGGCAATATCGGCCGTCATATATTTATAGAACATCGTTGGTTTTTGTTTACCTGATCTGTTCATACCAGCTCTCCTAATATTTGTCATGATCTATGTTGGGATCCTCCCGAATTTGACTAGATGATGTCATTTAGATAATAAATTGAGCATATTATTCTTTCTAATTGAGTTTCCCAGCCGAACTTAAAGTTCATGTCATATGCCTTGACATGAGGAAATCTTTCCAAGATAAGCTTTATCAAGTATTCTCGATTGCGGGGCTCAATTTCCGGGCCAAAATAAATTTTCGAGATAATTTTTTCCGAAAACACATCGTCAGAATATTGTTGAAAACTCTTTGTTTCTTCTAAACGCACTAATCTATATTCTTCTTCGTACCTCCAATCAGGTTTTTTGATGAATGTGGAAAATGTAATCAGCTCATTAAGCCTGTTTTCTGGAGAAGAAATTAATAGTTTGCCCCATCCTTTCTCGGTGAATAGTTCCGGAAAGCTGTCAGGATATTCAACAGGGAAAATCATAGGCCAAGGGCGCTCTGAATTTATGTGAGTATAGGGGTTTAACTCAAGGACTACATCTTGATACTTATCAGCATAGTGATACCACATTGGAATAATATTCTTTCTAGCTGATAAACAGAGAATCCTCATCTTGGGAAGCATTTCATACCAGTTTTGACGCTCGTCCTCCAGAAGATAATCATCTATTTTTTGAAATATTTGTCCTTCTCTGATTTCATGCAATGGTTTCTCTTTTTCAGGGTATTTTATGCGCCTTAAACCAAGGACTAATTTATAAAAATCTTGTGCCAGATAACTAATTTCAGCCTCGAAATTTAATACGGCTTCTTCAATAAGTTTTGATGAGGCGGCAAGCATATTAGCTATATTCATATCTTTGGCCAACTCTCTCGGTACATCAAACGGATCATTAAATAGAAGGGGCGAGCTCCAGCGCAAGGTGTTAGTACTCAAAACCTTCTTGGCAACTTCGGCCGACATATATTTATAGAACTTAGATAGTTTGTGTTTAGATGCAGTATTCATTTGAAATCCTCCTGGATTTACACTTGAGTATGCCATATTCGGTTTTGATAAGACTATTTATCCGCACGCTTTCTCAAATTGGATTTTCCAGCCAAACTTGAAGCTCATACCATAAGTTTGGGCATGTGGCAGCTTTTCTGAAATAAGGCTCATTAAAAGCTGCTTGTTTTGAACTGAGATTTTCGGTCCGAAGTAGATGTTTGTAATGTTTTCTTTGGGAAGCTTCCAATCTGAATAGTTTGGAATATTTTCTGAATCTCGATCATTTATTATCACCAATCTATATTCTTGCTCATACTCCCAATCAGGTTTTTTAGTGTAAAGATGGAAGTTCTGTATTTTCTCCCGTTGTTTTTCTGGGGAAAGAATTATCAAATGGGACCAGCCTTTCTCAGTGAATAGCTCCGGTGGGTTGTGAGGATATTCAACACGCCGAATTTTTGACCATAGCCCACTAGCCCCTGAGCAGGAATCAAATTCCAAAACCACCCCTTGATACTCGTCAGCATAGTGATGCCACATAGGGACTATGTCCTTCCTGGCTGATAGGCATAGAATCCTGAATCTGGGAAGCAGATATTCGCACCAGTGTTTGCGGACTGCTTTCATTGCATTTTCTACAACTTTTATACTGGGATCATCTTTGTTATTTTCTTGGGGCGGTAGATTCTGGCCAGTATCATTTAAATTTCTATACCGAATGATCATCTTTTGAAAATGTGGATGTAAATCATCAATAGGAGCATCATAGTTGGATAGATAATCTTTCAGAACATCCCACTTGGCTGCGGCTATGTCTGCAAACTTCATTCCTTCGGCTAGTTCTCTAGGAACATCAAATGGATCATTAAAGCAAAGAGGCGAGCTCCAACGCAATGTTTCATTTTTCAATGAATTTATTGCACTCTCCGCTGGCATATATTTATAGAACTTAGTTAGTTTTTGTTCAGGATCTTTATTCATTTATGTTCTCCTCAGATTAGGTTGAGATCAGTTTGCTATATAGGCTTATAAAAACTGAGCATAATAAACTTAGCCAGCTGGTATAAAGAGGCTTTTAGTCATCAAGTATTTTTGTGAATTTTATCTTCTGATCCAATCCAAAACTCATTCTGTATGCTCCGATAAGCTTCGAACTTTTGGAAATCAGTAGCTTTATATCTTCGTAATCTTTTTGCTTCATCTTGGGTCCCAGATAAATTTTTGAAAAATATTTGGTGTCAATTGGAATATCTGAATAATGATGTTCATTATCCTCTGGTGCATAACGCACGGCCCTCCATTCTTGCTCATAACTCCAATCTTTTTTCTTGCGGTATGCGAAAAGATCATGTATATCGTTTAATTTTTTTATCATTTTGTCTGTGGAGAACATTGATAATTCAGCCCATATTTTGGCGGAAGATAATTCAGTCGCCGAATCAGAATAGTTGATTGGACGAAAATCCAGCCATGGACTGTCTATATTATTGCTTAGATTTATTTCCAAAACAGCACCACTATATTTATCAGCATAGTGGTACCACATAGGAAGGATGTGTTTTTCAGCCGACAGGCATAGAACTCTCATTCTATAGAGCGAGTCATTGCGCCATACGTTCTTCATATTGTCAAAATCTATTAATAAGTCTTGATTAATAATTTGATAAAAATTTGTCTTGTTAAACTTGACAGGCCACTCTTTTTTATTATTATCCCTTGAGATTTTTTCCTGTTTAATAAAGTCTTGTATGGCTGGTGTAAAGTCACTTATGTCTATACATCTATCGTTTGATATGATTTCTTTGATCATTTTCTTAAATGCGGTGTGAATATTTTCTCGACTTATGTTGTGTGCTATTTCCCTCACAATATCAAACGGATCATTAAAACAAAGCGGTGATTTCCAGCGTAGCTTGTTAGACACTAGAACTATTTTGGCGGTGGAAGCGCTCATATATTTGTAAAATTTCTTCGACTCTGGTTCGGATGCTGTATTCATCTGAAGTTTCCTTGTTTGAATTCCCGCAAGCAAACAGCTGTCAGCGGTTCTGGGCGAGCATGACAGAGACAAATATATACAACCGGTTCATTGAGGGCGAAATCAGTTGCGGCTGGTTGATGGCAGTCAGCCCCGCGCAGAAGCGGTTGATCGCAGTTTAGACAGCCTGTGACCCAAGCCAGATTCTCGGGTCGCTCATCCGCCGATACTGCACGGCTTTGACCTTTTGAGCTGGTATTGCCATGAACCAGCTGTCACACACAATTACGAGCACGCTTTTGGGGATCCAGGCGGACGAGATCACCGTCAAGGCGCATTTGTTCGCGGAGTTGCCGCGCATGCAGATCGTCGGCCTGCCGGAGACTGTCGTGCGAGAGAGCAAGGAGCGCATACGCAGCACTCTGCTGATGAGCCAGTTTCAGTTCCTCCAGCAGGTGATCATTGTCGACCTAGCTCTGGCGGAAATTTTCAAGAGCGGCGGGGGCTGGACTTGGTCATCGCCATGGGCGTTCTGTAGGCTTCGGGGCAGCAGCCGAAGGATTCGGTCGGGGGGAAATTGGGATCAGTATTGAACTGGCTGTGGAAGCTCATGCGTGTTGGCTTCGATACTGGCTTGGACATTGAAGCTAGCATGAGCCTTGTTCTCAGTGCTGCTGTTATTGGTTTTGGTATCTGTGGCGAGTCGATACGACCCCTGCGGCCAGTTGCCCGAACCGTTAAAATAGCTCGACAACCTCCCCCGGCGCAGCCCGCATCACTCGCTGCAAATGATGAACCGCTTCGTCAGCCAGCCTGAGTGTCAAAGCATCCTCCGGCCACGGCGGGGGCAGATAGACTCGAAACAGAAACATTGATGCGGGGTTGGATTGGGGCGACGAATGATAGCGGAGGGGTTGTCCCGAGGCAGGGGTTAGTAAGATTTACGGAATTGTGGGGAATGCAGAAATATTTCAGGAACCGCAGTTCTTGCGATGCTTGTTGAATTTAAATAGATCAAGCCATCTGCGCTTTACATCCTTGACTGGAACAGGCGTCATCTTCCATCCGAATTCAAATTTCATATCATAGGCCTGAACATGCGGATATCTTTTCAAGATGAGTTTCATTAGGCGTTTTTTATGGCGAGGCCTGGTTTTCGGGCCAAAATAAATTTTTAAGATGCTTTCCTTAGAAAATGGAACATCTGTATATTTTTGAGCGTTGATTTCTTTTTCCATAAATGCAATCCTGCATTCTTTTTCATACTCCCAATCAGATTTTTTCACATAAAGGTGATATTGAGTAAATTTTTCGTAGCCTGCAGTTGACATCATCATTTCAGCCCAGCCTTTTGCCGTAAATATCTCTGGAAGATTTTCTTGGTAGTCGACACAGTGAAACTTTGAGTTTCTTCCGACGGAAATTGATGAAATATTATTATCAAATTCGAGAACTACTCCACGATGTTTTTCAGCATAGTGATACCACATTGAAACGATGTCTCTCTCAAGAGATAGACATAATATTCTCATTTTCTGAATGCGCTCTAAAAAGCTTTGACGTGATTCTTTCAAAACTTCTTCGGTCTTTTTTCTAAGTTTCATAGGACGGGTATTTGGGTCTCTTGCAAGATGAGATTTGATATATATTTCTTTGTCTTTTTGCGATTTTAATCCTCTGCCGTCATTAATGACTTCTTGTGCACGGTTGTGAAAGCCGCCAATTTCAATTTGAGGGTTCCATATACATTTTTCTATAACACAGGCCATGGCAGTGGATATATCACTGTATTTCATGTCCCCAGCCAATGTTCTCGGAACATCAAACGGATCATTAAAGCAAAGAGGTGAACTCCATCTTAACGTTTCATTTTTCAATGTCTTTATTGCAACTTTGGCTGTGATATATTTATAGAAGACTCTCCTGCTATTTTCGTTGACATTGTCTGGCATGGGTTCTTTCAGTGCATTTGAATTCATTCTTGATAATAGTTGAATTCAACCTTGCTCTGCAAAACTATCTCTTCGATTACATTCTGCAACCGGTTGTTTTCAACAACCTTATTGAAATGATTTAATAGGATTTGAACGTTAATAATTTCTTCAATGCATTCCATATATCGCCGGACAATTTTTGCAACCCCGTATGACTTTTTGGCCTGAGCGGAAATCTTGTTGGTAATAACATCGATTGATTCAGACGACTTTATAACAAACGTAACAGGAAATCTCTGCACTTTGTCAATATCAAGAAAATGTTTGCGAACATCTGTCGTTTCAGTTACTTGAAAAAAGCGGCCTAAAGGGTGCATTACGAAATCGATGCCGCCATCATTGGCGTTTGTCCTTCCAGTTTTGTGTAGGATAAGAGAGGCCTTTTGGATTGAATCTAAAGTCCAGCCCCAGTAAATCACTTGATCCGCATAATATTCTTTGAGTATGGCGAAGCTGACAATTTCAAATATGCGAGCGTCCATATTGGGTTGGATTAGGGAGGTAATAAATTCTTGCGCTTTGTTCGGATCTTCAGATTGAAGCTGCTGGATCTTTTCGCATGAGGCTATAAATTGATGGAACGAATCTGTTTTAATATCTATATAGGCATCGATGATTTCTATCACAGCGTAGGCAATATTATGTGCGGCCCCGGCAACACTAATTTTCAGTAAGTTTTCATTTATCCAATAGCGATTGGTTTCGGAGTTTCGAAGTATTGGTATGTATTCACATGTTGGAAAATATTTTTTAAATTCCTGATTCATGCGATGATTTAGAGCGTGATTTTGAAGTTTGCTGCCGAATGGCAGCTCTCTTTGGCGAGAGAGCAGATCGCTATATCTGGCGCCCTCATAATTTTCATAATCATTATTTTTATCAAACTCTCCTTTGATATAGTCTTCAACCAGTACATAAATGGCATAGTGGTTGGCAAAGGAGCCGCGGGATTTTGATCCCCGAGTCGCAGATTTGGTTTTAATATTTAGATATTCGAGCAGTTCGCTCTCCTTGAGAACAGTCGAGGCATTATTCCCGAAGTGGGATTGAAGGATTTCTTGAATCTGATATGTGAAGTCGTGTTCAATCATTATTGATTTTTATCATGGAACAGGCTCATTTGACCTTCATTTCTGGCTTTTAATTTTCGCATATCGTTTTTGCGAGCATAATTTTTTGTCAAGGATTGGAGCCTTTCGCCATCTAATGTTTCTTGAATTGATAATCGTCTCAGGCCTATCTTCACATATTCTTCGGCCAGCTCTATTCCGATGCTATTCCGGCCATGCTTTTTTGCGGCTGCAGATGTGGTGAATGTTCCTGAGAATGGATCGAGCACAATATCTCCCGGGTTGCTGCTGGCAAGAACAATGCGCTCCATCAGGGCCATTGGTTTTTGAGAGGGATGATCCTCATATTCAGGCATTCGATAACGAACTCGGGGAAAATACCATGCGTTGCCTGGAACTTTCATCGTGCTGTATTGCGTCGGCACAGCCTTGCGGTAATCAATCAGCTTGCGTCGGGAGCCGGTCGGCGCCTCGATTTTAATTTCCTCGCTGTTAAATATGTAATTTTTGCTGTCTTTGGCACAGAACAGAATAGGCTCATACATGGATCCAAATTTGGATCGTGCCTGCACACCGGAGCTGTCATAGTGCCAGACAATCCTTGAGATGATCTCGACGCGGTCTCTGAGAAATAGATCAAGGTAGGGCATGCACTGTGTGCTGGACATAACATACAAACTTCCATTCGGCGATAATTTTCGAATACAAATAGCGAGCCATTTTTCACACCATTTTGCGTAATCTGCGTCCGAGGGCCATCTGTCCAAAAAATTCGCAAATTGCTTTCCGATGTTATAGGGGGGATCCGCGAAAATCAGCTGTATTGAGCCGTCTTTCACCTCGGACTCCAAGGCCTCCAAGGCATCTCCCCAGATGACAGTATGCCCTTCCTTTTGAAATGAGCGAATTCCTGTTGACGGGGTAATCACGTCAGTATGCCCTGAGTTCATCATGTCCCCCAGAGGGTTGGATTCCATCTATTGTGACATGTTTGCCCGCATGCACTTGGGGAGCCAGACGGTCGAGATCACCGTCGAGGTGCGATTAAGCCAACGTGTGACCCAAGTCACATTTCCGCACCGTCCATCCGCCGATACTGGTCAGCTTTGACCTTTTGAGCCGGCATTGCCATGAACCAGCTGTCACACACAATTACCCGCACGCCTTTGGGGATCCAGGCGGTCGAGATCACCGTTGAGGTGCATCTGTTCGCCGGTCTGCCGCGTATGCAGATCGTCGGTTTGCCGGAGACTGTCGTGCGCGAGAGCAAGGAGCGCGTGCGCAGCGCTCTGCTGATGAGCCAGTTCCAGTTCCCGCAGCAGGTAATCATTGTCAATCTGGCGCCGGCGGAGATTCCCAAGAGCGGCGGGCGGCTTGACCTGGCCATCGCCATGGGTGTCCTGCAGGCTTCGGGACAGCTGCCGGAGGGGGCGGTCGGGGGCTTTGAGTTTCTCGGTGAGCTGGCCCTTTCCGGTGAGCTCCGACCGGTGCGGGGGATACTGCCGGCGGCTCTGGCCTGTCGCAATCGGGGGCGCCGCCTGATTGTCCCGAGCGGCAATGCGGTCGAGGCAGCTCGGGTCGGCAATCTGGAGGTCTACGGCGCCGATCACCTGCTGCAGGTGGTCGGCCACCTGTGCGGCACCGAGCCGCTCCAGCCGCAGCCGCCGACTGACACGTCCAAACACTTCGCCGACAGCGATGAGGACTTGGGCCAGATCAAGGGTCAGCGGCATGCCAAGCGCGCGCTGGAGATCGCCGCAGCGGGCGGGCACAGCCTGCTGATGACGGGTCCGCCGGGAACCGGCAAGACCATGCTGGCTCGGCGTCTGCGCACGCTCCTGCCGCCCCTGACCGAGGATGAGATGCTGGAGGTGGCGGCGATTTACTCGGTTCACGGGACGAGCGGCGATGACGATGCTCGCCCGTTTCGTCAGCCGCACCACAGCGCCTCGCTGGTGGCGCTGATCGGCGGGGGCAGCACGCCCCGACCTGGCGAAGTCTCGCTGGCGCACAAGGGGGTTCTGTTTCTCGACGAGCTGCCGGAGTTTCAGCGCCGGGTGCTGGAGTCGCTGCGCCAGCCGCTGGAAGCGCGCGAAGTCGACATCGCCAGGGCGCGCTACCGAATTCGCTACCCGGCTGATTTCCAGCTGGTCATGGCGATGAACCCGTGTCCGGCGGGCGGCTGCGGCGACGGCATTCCCTGCCGCTGTCGACCCGGTGATGCCGAGCGCTATCAGGCCAAGCTTTCGGGTCCGTTTCTCGACCGCATTGACATGCACGTCTGGGTGCCCCGGCTGCGACCCGGTGAGCTGCAGGGCAGTGCGGGCGAGGCCAGCGAGATTGTAAGGCGGCGCGTCGTCCAAGCCCGTGAAGTCCAACTGCAGCGGGGCGGGCGGGCCAACTTCGCTCTGGGGCCGAGCGATGTCGATCGGCTATGCACCCCAAAGGATTCCGACTGGAGCGATCTGGAGCGGGCGACACAGCAGTTGGGGCTGTCAGCGCGCGCGGTGCATAAATTGCTGCGCGTTGCCCGCACAGTCGCCGACCTGGAAAACAGCGCTGAGGTTGAGAAAAAACACTGGGAGGAGGCGCTCTCCTACCGCCCGCGCCTGGCGGTCAATCCCGCCACTTCCCGTCGGTAAAGCCGGGCTGATTTCTATGTTGAATCAGGCGAATGAATAAATATTAAGGCAACAAGACTAGTGAACGATATGTGTGGCTCTTATTCTCGGGTTGCAAAATTTGTTATGAACATAGTCAGATTTCTTATTAATTCTAGTAAACTGTTGATCATCTGATTTCCAAAAACATTTGGTCAGAACTGTCAATGAAAGAAATATACATACCAATTCAAGACAAAGATCTGGATAAAGCAATAGAAGCTATTATGAATGGCCAAGAAAGCTTGCGCGATCTCTGTTCAGTTTGGAAAACTGAAAGACCGGAGACGCCTATTCCTGCGTCCCTTCCGACGGGACAGCAGGGCAAGCTGAAATTCATAACTCCGGAATGCCATAAATCTTTAGAAATATGGATAGCCAGGATTTTTGAGGGGGATATTGATCTTTCTGAAAAGTTACAGTATGCGGAATGGAAAAAGCATGTTTTCGGAAATTTCCTGCCTCTCATGCTAGAACTATTGGCAGGTGGGAAAGATCATAGAGATTTTGAGTCTAATTTGAAGCGGAGATTGAAATCTACAGCAATTGATGAGTTATTACAGGCAAGAGTTTTCTTTTTTCCACTCACTTTTGCTAAAAAACCTCTTTCTCAGGATATAGATCTCGGACTTGTGAAAATTCTGTCTTATGATTCAGCGTGTGCTGAATTAAACAAGTTGCCCTCAGATACTGAAGACAAAAAAATGTTTTTAAATTCTGCCAGAGAAATTCTGAAGGAATGGAAGCAGACGGCAACAGGTTGCGCCAAAGTTAGTATTAAAGACATTGGACTTGCTAAATCAGAGCAATGGGCCAGAGCGACTGCAAAGTTTGTATTGTCATCTTTATTACTCCCAGTGAGAAGGAATAGTTTGTGCGCCACAGGAATGTGCGATGAAATTCAGCCAATGAGGAGAAGGAGTAAGTTCTATCTCGCTGAATCTCTTTCTAGTATAAGTAGCGAATATCTTGATTGGCAGCAGTTTGAAGACGGCAATGTAATTGCTCTTGAGGAGGGGGAGTATTCTAGAGAATGGATGGGTTTGGTTTCCAGCATCGCAGCAAGACATCTGAACAAATCACTTGAGTCAACAAACAATTGGAAGCTGATTGGCTTGGGCAATACTTGGTTGACGGCTATACATTGGTTTCACCGTGCAACTAATTCGAGTCTGGATTTTGAGGCAGTTATGCAGCTGGGGATATGTCTAGATACGCTATGTAATGGTGGCAAGCTTGGCGGGATTGTGAAATTAGTATGCGCTATTACAGGGTGGGAACCTAATGATCAAATATTTAAACATGATAGCCAGAAAGTTAAAAATTTCTTAAGAGAAATATATAACAATGGGCGATCAAGAATCGCGCATGGTACAACAGATGTGATTAGGAATGATTATTCATACTTAAGAAGTTCTGGCTTGCCTATTGCACAAGACATACTTATTTCTTACGGCTGGCATTTAATAGATTTTAATAAGTCGGCAGATGTCATTGATAAGTATGAGAACCTGATTCATTTTATTCAAATGAAACGATAGATGTTTTTATTCAAGTGGTTTGATTAAGAATGCTGAGGCTGGCAACCTCGCCATCGCTTTATGCAAGCTGGAAAATATAGCTCTCATGGATCTAGAAAATCCAGATTGCGATTTGTGCATGAAGGCTTGTCTGTATTGACAAAATTTACTGAATCAATGTCAAAACCAGGCAGTCGCGACATCCAAGATTTCATGTGTTCTACATACTTTTCTTCAAGTTCACTCATAACGAACCTGCGATTTAATGATATGGCGGCTTTCGCCGTGGTGCCAGTGCCACCAAAGGGGTCTAATATCACGTCATTTTTGAATGAATAGTAACGGATTACTTTTTCTGCCAATTCTTCTGGAAATGTTGCGGGGTGAACTTTTGAGCGAGATGGATTGATTCTCCAAAGGTTTGTGGTTTCGTAATCATCATCTATCCTCGATGCTTTGACAGCCTCCTGATCCGGATGCTTTCGGATGTTCCAATCGATCAGCTCGTCAGTTCGTTTCCTATAGACCAAAACATATTCAGTTACCGGAACCGGCTTGTATTGCAGGGGATTTCTGTCGGCAGCAAACCGTCTGCCGCGTCCAAATGCCCATCCGGCGCCCTCGGGCTTTACCCAATGAATGTCGTCTATAAAATCAAAGCCTTCCTCGATGAAGAGCCTGTGAAAATCAAATGGAACGGCTATCCGTTTGGATGCTTCGCTTCTTGATGCTCTTCTAAGCAGCACGGGAGATACATTCAACACAAAAAACCGGCCTTCGCTTAAAATTTTTGCGGATGCTCGAATAACCTTGCGCATTAATTCCAGATATTCTTCATAACTTGAATATTCAGAATATTCGGGCTTGGCGTTGTAATAAGGCGGGGAGGTGAAAACAAGATTGACCGATTCTTCGGGCAATTTGTCCAGCTCCTCGATGGAGTCGCCGAGAATCACTGTGTTGTTTAATTCCGATATGATTGGTAACGACTTCTGTTTATTCAAAGCATTGTTTTTTTTGAGTGCTTTTTGTTTTCTTTCTGCCAGGAGTTCAGGCTTGGTGGTTTTTGTCTCGTCAATTTCCCCGACTTTCGCGTGTATAACCACTTCACCAATCTTGTTTCGGCTAACGCGCAGGGGAACCCGCCAAATATGGAAACGGTCATCTATCTCGGGAAGTCCAAACTTCATGTTGCCTTCATTGAATATATGAAGCTTCTGCAAGTACTGACGCGCAATATCCTTCGCATCGGCCACAGTTCTGACCGCATACATCCTATTTTCACTCACCAGCTTTTTTCTCATTTCCAAAACCCGATCTATTCAAAGCCGCCTTTAACTGTTCCAATGCTCAGGAACAGAAAGGTTTTTCGGAATCGACTGGATGATCTCTTCGGGCGCCGGCAATGTCTCATTCAGCTGCTCTCTCGCTTGATTAATGTTCTCGGGAATATCAGCCAATCCTTGAATTCCTGTGGATTTGAGGACTTTGCCTAGAACATGCACCCAGTTCTTCCCGCTCATTGTAATGACCTGAGCGCCAAGCATCGTCGCCTGCCTAACTACCAGTTGTGCTTCCTCTGTCTCGGGTATTGCACTGACGATAATGATCGTGTTGTGCAGAGGTTTTTTGCTGCTGCCTGCCGCATTTGCAAATCTTTGGGTCTTGTCGGCAATGATTTCAGGGTTGCCTTTTCCGATAAAACCAATGTCTATGTTGATTTTGCCTGGCTGCCGTAAGTTTGTTTTGATCTGAGCGTCTACCTGCCGCCTCTCATTCACATCCAGTGTGAAGCACGGCCATTTGGCTGAGGAAAAATCTTCGGCCTTCGCAAATCGAAGGCCGCATACAGACAATCCAGAATAAAGCAATAAAGATTCAAATAAGTTTCCCATGGCTGATTTGAGGCCGCCTTTTTTTGCCAAAGATGCGTTGTATATGGTCATATTGACAATATTCTTTTCCTTGTCGCCATACGCAACCTTATCTATAGATGATAAAACTGAATTGCCCCAATCAATCAAATTATCAGAATTTGCCTGCAGGATATTGTCCCAGCCCTTGTTTGTTAAATTGCAAACCCACTGACAGAGAATGATGTCATCCTTCTTAAGTCTGTCAGGCGAATTTTTCTCCGCTTTATAGTGATATTGAAGAAATTTCGCAGCCTCAATGGGGGCGTCGGCAACAAAATCAGGGTGGGACTCTTTCCCTGCAATAAACATTTCTTCAATTCCAGTAAATACTCCGTGGTAGATCTTTGCCTGTGCCCAATTTTCGGTCAGTATTCTCGGATTTCGACCGGTCAGACATTCAATCAGCATGTCCCTAAACTCAGTCTCTGAGACTTCTTCAAGAATAGAGTTCCCCGATACCGGGCCGAGTAAATGTCTCCGGTTGGTCGGAAAATGATCCCAAAATATACTGCTCAAGGCAAAACACCCCATTTCATTTGAGCAACTTCGTGCTCAGGCCTGCGCATCAGCTGGATGCCCTGCCGATAACTCCCGCACAGAGTGTGGGCAACAGATTGCGCCACGGCTTCAGCAAGCAGCGGCGGGACTGCATTTCCCACCTGCCTGTATTGCTCCATTCGGGATCCTAAAAGCTGCGAAGATTTCTCGCGCAATTTTCTCTGATAATCAGATATCGGATCGGCATCGTAAGCCGACACCTCGTCACCCTCTGCAATCTGCAAAGCAGGAAGGTCATAAATGGCGTCTTCGACTGTGACAAATGGTTTTAATTTCAAGGGTGCGGTCAACAAGTCGGGCTCATTTTGATGGGTCGGTCTCGGCCATCGAAATGAGCCGCCATCCCTGATCGCAACAAAAAATATTCTTCGCCGCTCCTGCGGCACGCCAAATTCTTCGGCTCTCAGAATTTGATGCTCGACACGAAAGCCCAGCCGCTCGAGCGAGAAATAAATCTCCTCGACGGCCCGTCCGCCGGCGACGCTGGTGATGCCGGTCACATTTTCCATGACAACCGCTCTGGGCATTAAGCCCTCAACCATGCGAAGGTATTCGCGGAACAATCCGGAACGCGCATCGTGCATTCCGCGCCGGTGGTTGTTGACGCTGAACGCCTGGCACGGCGGCCCGCCCATCAAGACATCCAGCTCGCCCTGTTTCAGGTTCGAAACATTGAGAAAATCTTTCGGATCAATATCTTCAATCGGCCCGTCAAAAAAGGCAGTGCCCGGGTGATTCAGTTTGAAGGTGCTGGCCGCATGTCCGTCAAAGTCATTGGCCGCGAGAATGTCAAAACCGGCCTTCATGAATCCCTGTGACAGACCGCCTGCCCCGCAGAACAGGTCAATCGCTGTGAGTTCTCCCCTGGTCATAAGCAAGCGCCTCCAAACTCCCGACCGCACAGCCATAAGCCGCCCGGCAAGCGGCGTTCATATTACTGCCTCACCCCAAATCTGACGCCAGCAACTCGCGGGTTTCGGGGCTGACGGTGGTGCAGTGCGCGTATTCGGGGTGCTCGACGCCGAAGCTCATCTCGGCGCCGGATTGTGCCGCCCTGAGCATCGCCTCGGTCAGGGGATAGCGCAGAAAATGTACCGCCGAGGTCTTGGTGTCGTCGCTGCGCTCCAGGTCCTCATCGGCGATGGCGATGCAGCGCTCGCCGCCGATTTCGAGCCAGAGCCCGCCGTGCTCGACGCCGCGCAGTTTCTCGAGCATGACGCGGCGCCGGTCGATGTCGGGATACTCGATCTGCAGCGTCGCCTTGAGGTTGTCGCCGTCGGGGATGAGCGGGTTGTAGGCGTTGAGCTCATCGGCAATGCCCCCGGCGTCAAAGATCCGCTCAATGTGCAGCATTTCCTGGATCTGGTAGTGGATGGTCTGGCGGTTTTCAAACAGCAGCGTGAAGTGCTCTCCCAGGTGGACGGTTCGGGCGCGCCGCACCTCGCGCATGGAGGTGCGCCACTGGGGGCGCTGCTCGGAATAGTCCTCAAGCGGCAGCAGGTCGTCGCGGGTCAGTTTTTCCATGTTTTCACTCCTGGTTCAATCCAAAAAAAAACGCCGCCGCAGGGATCAGGGAGAGCACTAAATCCCGTAGGCGTGGCGCAGCAGCGAGATGGGGTGTTTCCAGTTGCGCGCCGGGGCGGCGGGCTCCTGCCCGGCCGAGGCCGAGGGCGGGGGCGATTGCTTGACGGCGTGGGCGATCTGCGCACTGGCCATCGGGCAGTCGCTGGTCACGGCATCGGGGGCGTTTTTGAGCACCTGGCGCGCCACGGGCCGGGCGATTTTCTGGGCGGTCTCGTAGGTTTCGGTGCGCACGCCGTAGGTGCCGTCGTGTCCGCTGCAGCGCTCAATGGGCAGGACTTGGGTGTCGGGCACCAGCTCGAGCACCTGTTTGGTGCGCGGCCCGATGTTCTGCACGCGCTGGTGGCAGGCGACCTGATAGGCGACCTGGCCGAGCGGGTTTTTGAACTCCAGGTTGAGCGCGTCGGCCCGGTGCCGGTCGCTCAGAAACTCAAACACGTCGCGCATCGCGCCCCTGACCCGCTGGACGCGCTCGTCCTCGGGGAACAGCAGCGGCAGCTCGTTGCGGTACATGACGTTGCAGGAGGGCACCGGGGTGATCAGCGCCCACCCCGAAGCGGCGAGCTCGGCCAGCTGCGGGATGTTGGCGTCCTTGAGCTGCTCGACGCGCTCCAAGTCGCCGAGCTCCATCTTCGGCATGCCGCAGCAGGCCTTGTGCTCCAGCAGCCGCACCTCGGCGCCGTTGTGGCGCAGCACCGCCAGCAGATCCTCGGCAATCTCGGGTTCGTTGAATTCGCAGTAGCAGGACGGGACGATGGCGACTTTGGGGGCGTCGGCGGCGGGGGATTGCGCGGGTTCGGGCTGGCGGCGCCGGCTGAGCCTGCGTCCGGTGTAGCTGGGAATCGGGGCTTGGTGATGCACCCCCACGGCGGCCTTGAGCGCCTGCCGTCCGATGGAGGTCTGGGTGGCCGCGCGGGCGCCGAGGTTGAGTATCGGGATGGTCGCCAGCCGCCCCACCGCATCGGTCGAGGACAGCACCCGGCTGTTCAGCGGCGCCCCGGAGTCGCGAAATTTTTTCGCCTTGGCGCGCAGCATCAGATGCGGAAAGTCCAGCTCCCATTCGTGCGGCGGGACGTAGGGACATTTGACCTGGTAGCACAGGTCGCACAGGTAGCAGGCGTCGACCACTTTGCCGAAGTCCTTTTTGTCGACGCCGTCGAGCTCCATCGTGGGGGATTCGTCGACCAGGTCAAACAGGGTGGGGAAGGCATCGCACAGGCTGACGCATCTGCGGCAGCCGTGGCATATATCAAATACGCGCTCCAATTCGGCGTTGATGGACTCGGGGTTGTAGAACTCCTCTTCGCGCCAGGGGATCGCATGGCGCGTGGGTGCGTCTAAACCGCCCTCGCGCGGTTGAGCGGAGGGCGGCGCTGATGCGGGGTCGCTCAGGACAGCTCGTCCAGGGCTTTCTGAAAGCGGTTGGCGTGCGACCGCTCGGCCTTGGCCAGCGTCTCAAACCAGTCGGCGATCTCGTCAAAGCCCTCTTCGCGAGCGGTCTTGGCCATGCCCGGATACATGTCGGTGTACTCGTGGGTCTCGCCGGCGATGGCCGCCTTGAGGTTCAGGTCGGTGGCGCCGATGGGCTCGCCGGTGGCCGGGTCGCCCGATTCTTCAAGATATTCAAGGTGGCCGTGGGCGTGTCCGGTTTCACCTTCTGCGGTCGAGCGAAACACCGCAGCGACATCGTTGTGTCCCTCAATGTCGGCTTTCTGGGCGAAGTAGAGATAGCGCCGGTTGGCCTGGGATTCGCCTGAAAATGCGTCTTTGAGGTTTTGCTCGGTTTGTGTGCCTTTGAGTGCCATGATGTCAATCCTCCCTAGGTGTTGCTGATGGGGCGGCAGCCGAATTTTGCGAGTATATAGCAAAGCCCCCGCCGGAGAGTTTGCCCGTCGCATGCTGCTGGACGATCTGCTGCGGGAGGATTTGGCGCTGGTGTTCTGCGGCACAGCGCTCAGCGACACCTCGCACCGGCTGAGCGCCTACTACGCCCATCCGGGCAACCGCTTTTATGCGGCGCTGGCGTCCGCCGGCTTCACGCCGCATCAGCTGGCGCCCGCTGAGTATCCCAAGCTCTTGCAGTGGGGGATCGGCCTGACCGACCTCAACAAGACCGAGCACGGCGCCGACAGCGCCCTGTCCGCAGATGCCTTTGATGCGGACGCGCTCAGGGACAAGATCGAGCGCTGCGCTCCCGACTACCTGGCCTTCACCAGCAAGCGCGCCGCGCAGGAGTACTTCAAGGTGCCCCGGGTTGAATACGGTCTGCAGCGGCAGCGCATCGGCTCGACCCGGACTTTCGTGCTGCCCTCGCCGAGCGGTCGGGCGACGCGCTACTGGGATGAGGCACCGTGGCGCGCGCTCGCCGGGCTCTACCAAGCCGCCCGCAGCCGCAGACGCAGACGATCCTGACCTGAGCGGGGGCGCCCCCGGGGGACGGGCGGGATCGGCTAGCTCTCGCCGGCTCTGACCTGCCTGGTGATGGCCGAGTCCTCCCGGGTGGCGTATGGCTTGACGCAGCCGCTGAAGACGGCGATCGGGCCTGAGTCGGTCTCGATCTGGCCCCGCCCGAACATCAGCTTGCCGGTTTCGTGAACCAGCTCGGCCTCGGCGCGCAGCGTGTCGCAGTTTCGGGCGCCGCCGATGAAGTCGACCTTCATGTTGACGGTGACCGCCCCGGCCATTGCATTGGGGCTGAGAAAGGCGACCAGGCACAGGGCGTAGTCGGCCATGGTCATGGTGACGCCGCCGTGCACGGTGCCGATGCCGTTGTAGTGGTGCTCGCCGATGTGCATCATCGCCAGCAGGCGGCTGCGCTCACGGTCGACCCGGTAGAACAGCGGTCCGAGGTGATTCTCGAATTGATCCCGGGAGTAGTGCGACCAGCCCTCGGGGATGACGATGGACATCCGGCTTCCTCTCGTTGAACGCTCAGGCGGCGGAATATATTACAGACCCCCCGCAGGTCGTGTGCTACCATCGGCGGCGCATTTGCGGGGCGTTTTCAGCGTGTTCTCACCCGAGCGAGGCAGGGACATTTGGCTGATCCTGCGCGAAGAAACTCAAAAACGCGCCCAAGCCGAGCCGGTTCTGGCCAGCATGTTTCACGGCTCGGTGCTGAGTCACGACAGCTTCTCGACGTCGCTTTCCCACATTCTCGCCAACCTGCTGCAGCACACGATGCTGCCGGCGGTGCCGCTCTGCCAGCTCATCGAAGACGCCTACGGCGACAGCCCCGATCTGGCGCTGATCGCCTGCGAGGATCTCCAGGCCGCGCGGGCGGGCGACCCGGCCTGCCGGCACTACTCGACCCCTCTGCTGTTCTACAAGGGCTATCACGCCCTGCAGGGCCACCGCATTGCGAACTGGCTGTGGCGGCGGGAGCGGCATTCGATCGCGCTCTATCTGCAGGGGCGCATCTCGCAGGTCCTGAACGTCGACATCCACCCGGCGGCGCGGATCGGCAGCGGGGTGTTCATCGATCACGGCTCGGGGGTGGTCATCGGCGAGACCTGCGTGGTCGAGGATCACGTCATGCTCTACCAGGGGGTGACGCTGGGCGGCACCGGCAAGGAGCAAGGCGACCGCCATCCGAAGGTGCGGCACGGGGCGCTGGTCGCCTCGGGAGCCAAAGTGCTGGGCAACGTTGAAATCGGCAGGCGCGCCAAAGTCGCCGCCGGCAGCGTCGTGCTGAGCGACGTCGCCGAGGGGGTGACGGTCGCCGGGGTGCCGGCACGAGAGGTCGGCCAGGGCGCCGAAAACCGCGACATCGCCCGCTGGGCCGAGCGCATGAACTGCTGTGAACTGATGAGCCTGAATCGTTCTGATTCGGACAACACAATTATTAAAGAGGGGTAAAACAGATGAGTTATGAAAGCATTATTTTTGAGAAGCGCGGCCACTCGGCACTGGTGACGCTCAACCGACCTGATCGGATGAACGCCTTCACGGGGCGAATGGCGCACGAGCTGATCGCCGCCATCGACGAGTGCGACGCCGACGACGACATTCGCGCCGTGATCTTCACCGGTGCGGGCGAGAGAGCCTTCTGCGCCGGAGCCGATCTGGAGCGCGGAGCCGACACCTTTAAATACGCCGCCGTCGATGCCGGCGAGCAGAAGGTGCGGCGCGATTCCGGCGGGCTGGTGACGCTGCGGATGTACGAGAGCAAAAAGCCCCTGATCGCTGCGTTCAACGGCGCCGCGGTCGGCATCGGCGTCACCATGACGCTGCCGATGGACATTCGCATTGCGTCCGAGGGGGCGCGCTTCGGCTTTGTGTTCTCCCGGCGCGGCATCGTTCCCGAGGCGGCCTCGAGCTGGTTCCTGCCGCGTCTGGTCGGGATCTCCCAGGCGCTGGAATGGACCTACAGCGGGCGGGTGTTCGGCGTCGACGAGGCGCTGTGCGGCGGGCTGGTGACTGCGGTGCATCCCGCCGATGAGCTGCTGCGGGCGGCGGAGGTGATCGCCGATGAGATCGCTGAAAACACCTCGTCCCTGTCGGTGACGATGATCCGCCAGATGATGTGGAAGATGCTCGGCGCCGATCACCCGATGGCCGCACACCAGGTCGACTCGCGCGGCATCGCCCAGCTGGGCGAAGGGCCCGACGCCGCCGAGGGGGTCAAGTCCTTTCTCGAGAAGCGCCCGCCCCAGTTCGCCGGTCGGATCAGCTCGGATCTGCCGGATGTCTACCCCTGGTGGGAGGAGCCCGAGTTCAAGTGAGCCGGGCAGCGCTCGCACCGCCCCCGCCGGACGACTTTGACGTCGACCAGCTGTTTCAGCTTGAGACGCTGGATCGCGACATTTTTCGCGGCCTCAGCCAGTGGTCCGTGCGCAGCGTGTTCGGCGGCCAGGTCATCGGCCAGGCGCTGCTGGCGGCCAGCCTGACGATCGAGGACGACGCCCGCCCGGCGCACTCGCTGCACGCCTACTTTCTGCGTCCGGGCGATCCGAACGCCCCCATCGTCTACTACATCGAGCGCATCCGCAACGGGCGCAGCTTTTCGACCCGGCGCATCGTTGCCGTGCAGCACGGCGAGCCGATCTTCAACATGGACGCCTCGTTCCACCTGCACGAGGAGGGCCTCGAGTATCAGATGCCCATGCCCGACGTCACGCCGCCGGAGGAGCTCAGGTCCGAGTCTGACCTGCGCGGCGAGTACGCCGACCGCCTGCCCCCGCAGGTGCGCGAAATGTTCCTGCGCCCGCGTCCGGTCGAGCTGCGTCCGGTCGAGCCCTACGACCTGTTCAACCCGGAGCCGAAAGAGCCCCTGAGACACCAGTGGATGCGCTCGACCATTGCCCTCGGCGACGACCCCAGGCTGCAGCAGGCGCTGCTGGCATACGCATCGGACATGTCGCTGATGGGCACCTCGATGCTGCCGCACGGCATCACCTTCATGAAGCGCGGCTACTTCGGCGCCAGCCTGGATCACGCCATGTGGTTCCACCGCGATTTCGATCTGCAGGACTGGCTGCTCTACGTCAACGACAGCCCGGTTGCGCACGGTGCGCGCGGCTACAACCGCGGCCTGTTCTACACCCGGGACGGCGCCCTCGTGGCCTCGACCATGCAGGAGGGGCTGGTGCGCTACCGCCCGCCCTCCGAGTGAGCCGGGACCTGCGCACCGTTCTGGAATATCCGGACTACACCGAGGTCAGCATCCGCTTCTCCGACCAGGACTCGATGGGGCACCTCAACAACGTCGCATACGCGGCCTATCTGGAGGCCGGCCGCATCGATTTTCTGCACAGGCGCGTCAGCGAGGGCGGCGGGGCGGCGGGCTTCATCCTCGCCCACATCTCCATCGACTACATCAGGGAGGCGCACTATCCCGGCGTGCTGCGCATCGGCAATGCCGTCGAGCGCATCGGCACGGCCTCGCTGGCGACCTGCCACGGCATGTTCAAGGACGGCGAGCTGATCGCCGCCGGGCGCTCGGTGCTGGTCTGCCTGGACCCTGAAACCCGCCGGTCGCAGCCGGTCCCCGACAAGGTCAGGGAGATCATGGCGCCGTTTGGACTTCCCGGCGAGGAGGAGGAGAAATGAGCGGCGACGCATCGAATGGGCACCCGGCGCTGATCGCCGGCAACAATGCCGTGGTGACCGGCGGCGCCAGCGGCATCGGTCTGGCGACGGTGCGCAAGCTGCTCGAGAGGGGGCTCAGCGTGCTGGTCGCCGATCGCGATCAGGAGGCGCTGGAGCGGGCCGCCGAGGCGCTGCGGCAGCCGGCTGAAGCGGGCGGTGCCCGGGTCGAATGCACCAGCTGCGATGTCGGCGATTTTGACTCGGTTCGGGAGCTGGCGGCTCGGGCGGAGGGGGACCTGGGGCCGGTTCACTTCCTGTTCAACAATGCCGGGGTCGGGCTCAAGCCCAGCGCCCCGTGGGAGAATCTCGATGAGTGGCGCGCGCAGCTGCAGATCAACCTGTGGGGCGTGGTGCACGGGGTGCAGGCCTTCGTTCCGGCCATGCTGGAGCACGGCGCACCGGCGGCGGTGGTGTGTACCGGCTCCAAGCAGGGCATCACCAAGCCGCCCGGAAACGCCGCCTACAACCTGTCCAAAGCCGGCGTGGTCGCCTACACCGAAATGCTGGCGCACGCCTTGGGGCAGGTGGAGGGCTGCCGGATCAGCGCCCACCTGCTGGTGCCCGGGTTCACCTACACCGGGATGATTTCCCGATTCCTGCCGGAGAAGCCTGATGCCGCCTGGACCCCGGAACAGGTGACCGACTTTCTGATCGACCATCTGGCCGCCGGGGACTTCTACATCCTGTGCCCCGACAACGATGTCACGCCCGAGCTCGACCGCGCCCGCATTCAGTGGAATGCCGATGACCTGATTCAGGGGCGCCCGGCGCTGTCCCGCTGGTGCCCCGATTTCGCCGAGGATTTCGAGGCCTTTGTCAGCGACTACCTCGGCAAGGGCTGAGTTTTGCGTTCGGCTCCGCTGAGGCCGGGGCCGTTTGCACCGGGCGGTGCGGCCTGCCCCGGCGGGCGGGCATCGGTAAGAGACGCCGTGTGATCCAAGTCCGTTTTGGGATGGAATTCTTTGCTATAAATCCGCCGGCAATGAGCGCTGCACCGCTCAGACGGAGTGTCTGCGGGATCGCGGCGATTGATTTTGGAGGATTGCAATGATGAACAGGACTCGCCTCTTTTTTATTCTGGCTCACTTGTTTGTTGGGGTGCTGCTGTGGACGCTGTCTGGGATGACGATATACGGCAGTATCACCGGGTCAGAGCTCATCTCGGATGAGATGTTCCTGCTGGGCGGGGCATGCCTGATACTGCCGATCGATCTTTTGTGGGCGGCGATTCACGATTTCGAATCGAATCGCTGGCTGCAGTGGGCGCTCAATATTCTCTGGATTTTATTTGGCGCGAGTGGCGCTGCGACATTCCTATTTTGATTTTTTTGTTTCACAACTTTTTTTGGAGGTACTTATCATGAAAAAACTAACGATTATTTTTCTTTCCGCGCTGCTGCCGATTTCGCTGGCATTCGCTGGACAGGAGCCGATCCCAGCCGATGAGCTGGACTACGCTTTTGCCGGTGAGGTCCTCACGGCCGAGCCATTGAGCGAAAGCGAGATGGAAGAGGTTGAGGGTGAGCTCATTGCCGTTACAGTCTTGGCGATTGTTGTGGTGTACCTTTTGTGCAGATAGATAGGGGTTTGCGAATAGGGTGATATTTTGATGTTTATTGTGGGACTGTTATTTCCCGCCGCTGCGGTGTCTGTCGCGCGCCATTCCAGGTGCGCGGCGGCACCGCAATGGCATTCTGTTTTGATGAATATGTGGAGGGGCAGGCCTGGTCGCCGGACTGAGCGACAGAGTGTGAGCCGCGCCTCCTTCAATTGCTTGTCGGTCGCCGGCGAGCTTGCCCAGACTGGGCTTGGGTGCTTCCTGGCCGGCAAGAGACGGCGTGTGATCCAAGTCCGGACTGGATGGAAAACTTGGGCTATAAACCGCAGTGCAATGCTGCTGGATCTCTCGGACGGGGCACTTTCAGACCGGTCCCGTCCGATATCGGATGAGTTCAATAGGGCTTGTATTGGGCGCGAATGGCGCCGTGATATTTTGATTTTTTATTTCACAACTTTTTTTGGAGGTACTTATCATGAAAAAATTAACGATTATTTTTCTTTCCGCGCTGCTGCCGATGTCGCTGGCATTCGCCGGACAGGAGCCGCTCCCGGTCGATGACCTGGATTACGCTTTTGCCGGTGAAGTCCTGGCGGCTGAGCCATTGAGCGAAAGCGAGATGGAAGCGGTTGAGGGTGAGCATGCACTTGATCGCATACTCGAGTGTCTGAAAGAATTATTCAGACCCAAGTGGTTTTAGTTTTGTGCTGAAATGCCGAATGTAATCTGATGTTTATTGTGGGACTGTTATTTCCCGCCGCTGCGGTGTTCGTCGCGCGCCATTTCGGGTGCGCGGCGGCATCGCAATGGCATTCTGTTTTGATGAATATGTGGAGGGGCGGGCACGGTCGCCGGACTGAGCGACAGAGTGTGAGCCGCGCCTTCTTCAAGTGCTTGTCGGTCGCCGGCGAGCTTGCCCAGACTGGGCTTGGACGCTTCCCGGCCGCCAAGAGACGGCGTGTGATCCAAGTCCGGAAATGCCGGAAAACTTGAGCTATAAACCGCAGTGCAATGCTGCTGGATCTCTCGGACGGGACACTTTCAGACCAGTCCCGCCCGATATTGGAGAAGTTCAATAGGGTTTGTATTGGGCGCGAATGGCGCCGTGATATTTTGATTTTTTGTTTCACAACTTTTTTTGGAGGTACTTATCATGAAAAAATTAACTGTTATTTTTCTCACCGCGCTGCTGCCGATTTCGCTGGCATTCGCTGGACAGGAGCCGATCCCAGCCGATGAGCTGGACTACGCTTTTGCCGGTGAGGTCCTGGCGGCTGAGCCATTGAGCGAAAGCGAGATGGAAGCGGTTGAGGGTGAGCATGCACTTGATCGCATACTCGAGT
>MEIF01000026.1 GCA_001750645.1 Gammaproteobacteria bacterium AqS3 | reverse complement strand
GCATCGTCAACCTCAGCGGCGTCCTCGGCCTCGACGCTCTCGACGGCGACATCGCCGAGCTGCTCCGGTGCATCCGCAGCGCCGGGGCGCTGACCTGCCTCGACATGATCTACAACACCGCCGCCGACGCCCCGGCCATCGTGCACTCGGCGCTCGAGCACGTCGACTGCTTCGCCCCCTCGCTCGAGGAGGCCCAGCTGGTCGCCGGCACCGAGGCGCTCTCGGCCGCCGACATGGCGCGCATGTTCTGCGACCGGGGCTGCGGTGTCGCCGTCGTCAAGCAGGGCGCCGAGGGCTGCTTCCTGTGCAGCGGCGGCGGGGAAGTCCTGCACATCCCGGCCTGCACCCCCGGGCAAGTCCTAGATGCCACCGGGGCCGGCGACGCCTGGGTCGGCGGTTTCCTGACCGGTCTGCTGCGGGGCGAGGACGCTGTGCGCAGTGCGCAGCTGGGCAATGCCGCAGCGTCGTTCTGCATCGAGGCGCCCGGCACCACCGCCGGAATCCCGGCGCTCGATCAGGTGCTGGCCCGACGAGCCGCCGCCCCCGAACCCCGGCCGGCCGCCTAGTCGGGGGGCGGGCCGAACCCCCCGCCGCCGGGGGTCTCGACGATGAAGACATCGCCCGGGTTCATCTCGACATCGGCGCTGCCGCCGAGCTCCTCGACGCTGCCGTCGGTGCGCCGCACGGCATTGCGCCCGGGCTTGCCGTCGCCCCCGCCGGCCAGACCGGGAGGCGCCGTGCTGCGCCGCCCCGAGAGAATGCCGGCGTGCATCGGGTGCAGAAAACGAATGTGGCGCACGGCTCCGTCGCCGCCCCGCCAGCGCCCGGCTCCGCCCGAGTCCGCCCGCACTGCAAAGCGCTCCAGCAGCACCGGATAGCGCCACTCCAGCACCTCGGGGTCGGTCAGGCGGGTGTTGGTGATGTGCGTGTGCACCGGCCCGGCCCCGTCAAAGCCGTCGCCGGCGCCGGCGCCGCCGCATACGGTCTCGTAGTACTGCAGCTCGCCGTCGCCGAAGGTCAGGTTGTTGCAGGTGCCCTGGCTGCCGGCCAGCGCCCCCAGCGCCGCCAGCAGGGCGTCGACGATGCACTGCGAGGTCTCGACATTGCCGCCGACCACCGCCGCCGGCGGCCTCGGGTTCAGCAGGCTGCCCTCGGGCAGGATCAGGTCGACGGCCCGCAGGCAGCCCGAGTTCAGCGGGATCTCCTCGCCCACCAGACAGCGCAGCACGTAGAGCACCGCCGCCGTCGTCACCGCCTGCGGGGCGTTGAGGTTGCCCGGGCGCTGCTCCGAAGTCCCCGAGAAGTCGATGGCGGTGCGGGCGCCGTCGGGGGCGATGCGGACCTCAACGGCAATGCGGGCGCCGTCGTCCATCGGGTGCTCGGCGCGCCCGTCCGACAGCGTGGCGATCAGCCGGCGCACGCAGGCGTCGGCGTTCTCGTGGACGAAGCGCATGTAGGCGTGCACCACCTCGACGCCGTAGTCCGCCACCAGCCGGTGCAGCTGCTCGACGCCCTGGGCATTGGCCGCCGCCTGCGCCTTGAGATCGGCGATGTTGCCGTCGGGGTTGCGCACCGGATGCGGCCCTCCGCCCAGCAGTGCGCGTATCTCGCCCTCGAGAAAGCGCCCCTGACGCACCAGCATGGCGTTGTCGATCAGCACGCCCTCCTCGGCGATGTCGGTGCTGTGCGGCGGGATCGAGCCCGGGGCGATGCCGCCGACGTCGGCGTGGTGCGCCCGGGAGGCGACGAAGAACTCCAGCTCACCGCCCATGAACACCGGCGTGATCACCGTGATGTCGGGCAGGTGCGTGCCGCCGTGGTAGGGGTCGTTCTGCAGGTAGACGTCGCCCGGCGCCATCGTCCCGGCGCGCGCCTCGGCGATGCAGCGGACGCTCTCGCTCATCGAGCCCAGATGCACCGGAATGTGCGGGGCGTTGGCGACGAGCCGGGCCTCGGCGTCGAACAGCGCGCAGGAGAAGTCCAGCCGCTCCTTGATGTTGACCGACACCGCGCTCTGGCGCAGCGCCGCCCCCATCTGCTCGGCGATCGACATGAAGCGGTTGTTGAAGATCTCCAGCAGCGAGGGGTCGGGGCGCGCGAGGTCGATACGCCCCGCGCGGCGGCGGCTTGCGGCCGGACTGGTCTCGGCGCCGGTGCCGACTTCGACCTCGGCTTTGACCTCGGCTTCGACCTCGGCGCGCTCGAGGATCAGATCCCCCAGCGGGCTGAGCCGCCCCAGCCAGCCCGGGGCGATGACCGTCGTCGCCGTCGCCTCGATGACGATGGCAGGGGACGGGATGTCGACCCCCGCCGGCAGCTGCTCGCGCCGGTAGACCGGCACTTGCAACGATGCGCCGAAGTGTGCCGTGACATGGCGGATCGGCTCGGCGGCCTGGGCGGGCTCTGCCCCGCCGTCGGACGAGGTGGTTTTGTCCGCCGCCGGCTCATCCGCCAGCTCATCCGCCAGCTCATCCGCCGCCGCCCCCCGGCTGCCGGCCTCGAGAAACAGCGAGGCCGCCACGCAGTCCGCCGTCTCGTCGATGAAGCCGAAGCGCCGCCGGTGCGCCCGCTCAAACTCGCCCAGCATGTCCCCGATGGCGCCGTGGGGAACCTCCAGCTCGGCATCGGCGCCGGCGTAGTGAATCCGCACAAGCCGCCTGAAGCGGATCTCAGCCTGCGGATCCTGGTCGCGCACCTCGGCCTCGGCCGCCTCGGCCAGCTCGGCGAAGCCCGCCTCCAGCGCCGGTGCCAGCGCCTCATCCAGCACCCTGTGGACGCTCTTCTCGCGCACCGCACTGACCCCGGCGCTGCCGATGCCGTAGGCCGACAGCACCCCCGACAGCGGGTGGATCAGCACCCGCGCAATGCCCAGGGAGTCGGCCACCCTGCAGGCGCACTGCCCCGCCGCCCCGCCGAAGCTGACCAGCGTGTAGTCGGCCAGGTCGTAGCCGCGCTCGGTCGAGATCCGCTTGATCGCCCGTGCCATGTTTTCCACGGCGATGTCGAGGAAGTCCTCGGCCAGCTGCTCCGGCGACTTGCCGGCGCCCAGGCGCTCGGCCCACTCGGCGAACTGCTCGCGCACCCTGGCGGTGTCGATGGGTTCGTCGCCGTCCGGCCCGAACACCGCCGGGAAGTCATCCTCCGGCAGCCGCCCCAGCATCACCTGGCAGTCGGTCACCGTCAGCGGCCCGCCCTGGCGGTAGCAGGCCGGCCCGGGCTGTGCCCCGGCGCTGTCCGGCCCGACCCGAAAGCGCTCGGCGTCAAAGTGCAGCACCGACCCGCCGCCGGCCGCGATCGTGTGGATGTCGAGCATCGGCGTGCGCATCAGGACGCCGGCGATCTCGCACTCGCCGGTGCGCTCAAGCTCGCCGCAGTAGTGCGACACGTCGGTGGAAGTCCCGCCCATGTCAAAGCCGATGATCTTCTCGCAGCCGGCGCGCGCGGCCGCCGCCACCGCCCCGACCACCCCGCCCGCCGGACCCGAGAGCATGCAGTCGCGCCCCTGAAAGCGCGACCGATCCGTCAGCGACCCCGACGAGCGCATGAACATCAGCGGGGCGCCGTCGAGCGTGTCCGAAAGCCCCTCGACATAGCGGTTCAGCACCGGCGAGAGATAGGCGTCCACCACCGTGGTCTGCGCCCGGCTGATGAGCCGCATCAGCGGGCTGACCCGACCGCTGATCGAAACCTGCTCAAACCCGACCTCGCGCGCCAGCCGGCCCAGGGCGGCCTCGTGCTGTGGGTGGCGGTAGCCGTGCATCAGGGCGATGGCGCAGCTCTCGAGACCCGCCTCGCGCGCCCGCACCAGCCCGCTGCGCGCGGTGTTTAGATCCAGCGGCTCGAGCTCGCCCCCGTCCGCCGCCAGCCGCCCGGCGACCTCCAGGACATCGTCGTAGAGCACCTCGGGCAGGCGGATGTCGAGTGCGAACAGATCCGGCCGGTTCTGATAGCCGATGCGCAGGCAGTCGCCCAGGCCGGCGTTGACCACCAGCAGGGTCGGGGCGCCGGTGCGCTCCAGCAGGGCGTTGGTGCCGACCGTCGTCCCGACCTTGACCTCGCCGATCAGCCCCGGCGGGATCGGCTCGCCTTCGGCGAGACCCAATAGATGGCGGATGCCCGTGACCACGGCGTCGCCGCCGCCGGCGGGCTGCTCGGAGAGCAGCTTGTGCGTGTGCAGCCGACCGGCGGGATCCTGGGCGACGATGTCGGTGAAGGTCCCGCCGCGGTCGACCCAGAAGCACCAGCTCGACCGTTCCGCCACGTCTGCTCGCCCCCGTCCCGCGGGGCGCATTATGGCGGGCGGGTTTGGGGGTCGCGGGTATATATAGATATGGGCGTCGATAGGTTTATAGTTGCGCGTTTTTCAACGCGCGCACCCCCCCCCACACCATGACCGACATCCAATATCAAGCCGACGCCGGCGTCGCCCACCTGACCCTCAACCGCCCCGACGCCTACAACGCCCTCTCGCGCGGGCTGATGGGCGAGCTCATCGGCAGACTCGACGACATCGCCGCCGACGGCGACATCCGAACCGTCGTCATCAGCGGCGCCGGACGCGGCTTCTGCGCCGGACACGACCTCAACGAAGTCCGCGGCATGAATGAGCGCGACGAGCGCCGCGCGCTGTTCGAACTGTGCTCGCAGATGATGCTGCGCATCCAGTCGCTGCCCCAGCCCGTCATCGC
Organism: Gammaproteobacteria bacterium AqS3; assembly: GCA_001750645.1. Classification (GTDB taxonomy): domain Bacteria; phylum Pseudomonadota; class Gammaproteobacteria; order MEIF01; family AqS3; genus AqS3. Next base: position 26,372 of record MEIF01000026.1, on the reverse strand, counting down.
CGCCGTGCACGGCATCGCCACCGCCGCCGGCTGCCAGCTGGTCGCCACCGCAGACCTGGCCATCGCCGAACCCGACGCCCGCTTTGCCACGCCCGGCGTCAACCTCGGACTGTTCTGCTCCACCCCCATGGTCGCCCTGAGCCGCAGCGTCGGACACAAGCACGCCATGCAGATGCTGCTCAGCGGCGAGATGATCGACGCCCCCGGCGCCGTGCGCATCGGGCTGATCAATGACATCAGCGAGGGCGCCGTCGACGCCGCCTTGGAACTGGCCCGGCGCATCGCCGAGAAGTCCGGCCCCGTGCTCGCCATCGGCAAGGAGACCTTCTACCACCAGCTGCAGATGAGCACCGCCGACGCCTACGACCACTGCTCCGAAGTCATGGCGCGCAACCTCGAACTGCGGGACAGCGCCGAGGGCATCAACGCCTTCCTCGAAAAACGCCCGCCGGCTTGGGAGCACAAGTGAGGCGCGTGAGGCTCGGGGTTGCTGCGCTGGCCTTGATGGTTGCGGCGGTCGGGGTGCTGCCTGCGGCGGGCGCCTGGGCGGCGGCGGCGCCGGACGACGACCCGACACGCTTTGGACTGTTCCGGCACAAGAGCGAATTCTCCAGGCAGCTCAAGGCCGGTGCGCAGCTTTATGTCAGCGGGGTTCGGACCGAAGTCAGCGTCAGCCAGAGAAGCCGCAGCACCATCAGGATTCAGGCGACTCTGTACAGCTTTAATCGCGACCGGCTGGGACAGATCAGGCTTGAGACCGAAGAGACCGCCGACGGCTGGCGCGTTGCCGTCAGGTGGCCCGGCGGCGAACCCCGCAGGGGCGAGCGGGCCGAACTCGACATCATCACACCGCCCCTTGAGCTGCTGGATGTCGATGTTCAGAACGCCGAAATCTCCATCGAAAAACTCCGCACCGACGAAGTGCGACTGAGAACCTCCAACGAAGAAATATCCGTGGACGAACTTATCGGCCGGCTCGACGCCCGCACCAGCAATGCGGAGATAGAGGTCGACGACCAGCAGGGCGATGCCCGGCTGAAGACGTCCAATGCGCGCATCGAAGTCGCCATGCAGAGCGGGGGGCTGAGCGCCTCGACCTCCAATGCCTCCATCGATGCCGAGGCCAGGTTTTTGGACGGCGATGAGAGCGTCGAGCTCGACACCTCCAACGGGTCAGTCGAGCTGAGCGTCTCCAAGAACTTACGCGGGCGGATAGAGGCCGAAACCTCCAACGGAGGCATGTCCGCCACCGGCTTCACCGCCGTCAACGGCACCTCGATGGGACCGGAGGGCGGGTTTTTGCAGATCGGCGAGGACAGGACTGTCAGGGCGAAGATCTCGACCTCTAATGGCAGGGTGGTGCTGAGGGGGGAGTAGGGGGAGTCTTAGTTAGATGGATCAACCTTGGAAATTCAAGCGCATTCCCAATTTAATCTTTCAATAGCACCTCATCATTCTTTTGCTGAACTGAGAAGGTGATTGAATCTCCAGTTTTTATAATTTTTTGTATCCATCTTTTTAATTGTTCGGATTGTTCTCTTGAGGTTCCCACCCAAGCTTTTGATACCAAGATTATAAAATCCGTATTGCTGAAATATCTTCCTACGTTTTCATAAGTAAGAGATCGGCCCTTTCTCGGGCCGAGATGATCCGGATCATTCTCCAGATATTTCCAATATTCAATGGGCAGATAAATACCTCTCACAAGCTTTGCATCTAATGGGTCAAGTTGATCTCTTGGACAGAATTTGAAGAAAAAGGGATTGTAGTTGAGTCTGAAATTATTTTTATCAGAATTTTTGTTGATTAAAGGGGGTTCTGATATCAGATTATGTAATTCTTGCATGCGCATAATTTCTTTTTCGAACTGTTTTTCCGGAAAACGAAATTTCTCATTGCCTTTTTTATCTTTTTCCATAGCTTTGTACTGAACCATAACAAAAGAGTGATAAGTTTCGTTGTAATAGATAAGATCAGCGCCTGTTTGTTCTTCAAGCGGAAGACGATTGGCCATAGTTACTGTTAGTTTTGTGGCGCGATTATGAAAGACTCGGCTGGTGCTTCCGCGAAGGTTTTGCACCTCATCAAAACCTGGAACAAGGGACATATCAGCGTGAATCATGGAATCTTCTCTCATACGAGTTTGACCTAAACCGTCTAGATAACAACTGGTTTCTGAAATGAGATCTTTGGGCTGCCAATCTGAATATTCATCATGTTCTATCCCACTAACTTGTAGTGAAGTTGAGACAGTCTCTTTTTGGAGGGCCAGAGACTCTTTTTCTTTAAGTGTAAATTTCTCGAGCCATATTTTGGGATCAGTGCAAAGCAATTCAATATGATCTTTTAATTCTGGACGAAGACGAACAATCGCTTCAATTATTTCTTGAAAGAATCTGGTATCTAATAAATCACCATTATCCAGCTTGTACTTAATTTCCGTGCGTGGATTCGGATGAATTTCATTGAAAATCTTAGTTTCGTCCAATGGCTTTTTGAGAACAACTGCATTGTCAATATTCACTCTATGTTTTGCAGTAACAACACGCCGACGTCTATCCCCGCGTCCGATCAGAATAAGTCTTCTTTTCGGATAAAAAACTAATACAACTAGGGGTTTGTTAGATTTCATTTCAAATTCATTTACTGCCTCTGAAAAAGCAGGAGCTGCACCACCCTGAATTTGCAATTTCTTGTATCGATTTTCGTCTAAGCGAACCGCTATACCATTTGCGTTATACATCTTATTAACCTCTTGCTGATTTATTATCTTTGAGCCTTAAGCGCGCTCGAGACTCAATGCTCTAAACAAGCATACAGCATACATAAAAATAAGTTTCGATATGAACATTGAATTATATATATCTGAGTATAAGCCTAGTCAGTTTTTTCTCATTTCGACAAACAGTTTGATCTCTAGAGGCAGTTGCCTAGATAACTTGGCCGCCAGATATCTCAGATGACTTTTCAAAACTTAGGAGATAAATGATATGACCATCGTATTAATTAACGAGAATAAGGCAGCTAAAGAGAGAACTAAGGCATGAGGGTTGATGCACTGGGCAATGCCTCCTGACCTGACTTGACTTGCTGTTGCGCAGCTTGAAGTGGTTGGGAGAAACACTTTCAGTTCATTGACTCTCACTTGGTCATTTCCTGTATAGTCAGCCGCGATTGGCAGCTTCGTCAAAACTCATTTGACAACGTTGGACTTAGAAGGGAGGGTGCAAAATGGCTAGGAGCAGAAATACGGATAAGAATGGAGCACGTTTTACACAATCAAAGGTTGAGAGTGTATGGAGAAAAGGCAGAATTATTGACGGTTACGATCCTAATATCTGGCGTCGTGACAGATGTGGCGATTGGATAAAGCGTGCGGAATACGGCAATACGAATTCAAAGCATGGCTGGGAGATTGATCACATCGTGCCTGTCTCCAAGAATGGTTCGGATGATCTGTCGAATCTACAGCCTCTTCAATGGGACAACAACCGCCGGAAGGCTGATCAGGATCAGAATTCTTGGAATTGTAGGTAACGATCTCAAACAGTTGGGCTGACCAAAGAGATTCTAGGTTGTCGCTCTGCTCGCCAATTGGTGCCTTAAATATACTTCTTTCCAGGAAACAGGAAGGAAGATTTCTTCAGGCCAGCGAGAACAAGGTCGTCAGAGCGAAGATCCCGATTTCTAATGGAAGGGTGGTGTTGAGGGGGAGTAGGAGTCATTCGTTTCCATTTTTGAATCATCAGATTCTTCCTCAGTACTGTCACTTGCTTCATTCTTTCTCTTGATTGCGAAAATCACTGAACGCCCGGCATTCAAGACTTTGTTCAGCCATTCTTCCAATAGTTTGGGGTGTTCAATTGCTGTTCCCACCCATGCTTTGGATATTAGCGCAGTAAAGACCATATTGTTGAAATGCCTTTTCAAGTGTTTCTCAGAGCTCTCTTGAAAAAGCCTCCAGTATTCAATAGGCAAGACCATTTCTTGGGAAGTTTTTTTGTTATCCAAATTATGTTGGCTCTTAAGACGAAATGTAATGAAAAATGGATTGTTGTTAAACTTATAACTGCTTAAGTCATTCGCGCCTTCCGAAGCCGACTTGGAAAACTCTGCATATAGACTTTCCATATCTTTAGCCTCTTGTTGAAGCTCTGGATCTTGTGAAAGTTGAAATAGAGATTGATTTATTTTGTTTTTCTTACTTTTCTTTTTATACTTTTCATTATCTTCCATTTCATCGTCTATTACTATAAGTTGGGAGATGACGAAGGTGTCATAGTCTTCGTCGTAATAGACCAAACTGGCTCCAGTTTGTTGCTCAAGTAGAGGCTCTTTGCTCGCCTCGGCTATTATTAGGGGCGGATGCTTTTTCCAAAGAATCATAGTTTTTGTGCGGGGAATTTTTTGTATTAATTTAAAACCAGGGATATGATATAGCTTGCGAATTTCTTTCGCATCTATTTCGCTAAAAAGATCAGGGTCTAACCCATCAGAGTAGTGACCAGTTCCCTCGGCTTTATATTTAGGATGATGTTTTGGATCAAAATGTTCAAGAATCTCTGTACCTTGTCCAGTTCCCACTAGTACACCTCTTATAAAAGCTCGTCGGTTTCCGAGTGCTTCTTTTTTCTCGCCAAGCTCTTCAATCCGATCTTGTTTTCCTGTAATAAGTTCTAAAATCATCTTTGCTATTTCGGGGTAACAAGAAAAAACTCTTTTAATAAAACCTATGTATTGATTGAATTTTAGCAATAATCCAAGCGTCGATTCTTGCTTAATTACTTCGTTTTCATATACATCTAACATTTCACTCATAGATGCATAACTTGACAGAGCAATTTGACTCACATTTTGTATATTGCTAATTTTTAGTCGATGTAAACCAGTGCCGGCAGTTCCAACCCTCTTTCCCAGTCCTATCCCAATGAGTTGTTCTTGGTGATTAAATACAAACACCAATAGAGGTTGCTTTCCTCTTGGGAGTTCAAATTGATCCACCGGCTCTTCAAATTCATTCGGATAAGTCGTGGATACGCTATCTGGCGAGCTCCATTTATCAGGTTTATATGGAAGTGCTCCATTCGAAACCAGTCCCCGGTATCGTCTTTTACTTAACCGGATAATGAAGCCGCTTGCTTTGTATATCTTGCTATCGCTGTCCGTCTCTCTGTTCATACCGTTACTGTGCCTGCTCGAACAGGTGCGCAGTCTACATAAAAAAGACTGCCCCCGGCTTGTTGACCTCTGCTTATCAGTTTTGTCATGGCTACAATCGCCACCGGCGATGTCAACATCAGGCGCGGCAGCTGTTTTTTTGGGCGTGTTGTTGATGGATTCATTTCTGGGATGGAGAAGGCGAGATGGCTAGAGATTGGAACACTGATAAGAATGGAAGGGGTTTTGACCCTGAAGTGGTAGGTGCTATCTGGCGAAAAGGCGAGACTTTTCTTCCCCATGACCTTAATGAATGGCGTTTTGACAAATGCGGATATCTGATTAGGTTCTCTCACTACGGTAATACAAAGTCGGTACATGGCTGGGAGATTGATCACATCAAACCTGTCGCCAAAGGCGGTTCAGACGAGCCGGAGAACCTACAGCCGCTTCAGTGGAAAATCAACCGCGATAAAGCTGATAAGTATCCTTGGAGCTGTCCATAAAGCACCTGAGATCGAACCTATAGGAAAAGTAGTAGAGTAAGATTAGAAATGCCTCTTTCTCTGGTTCATTTCATCAGATAATTTGCCGAATAATCCATAGGCCATTTTATTGGCATTCCTCTCTTCATAGGCCAAACCTTCCCTTAAGAGCGGAATATATGCTTTTGCAAATTCTTGAACCGTTTCATTTTTATGTTCTTGCCACTTTTGGATTTCTTCTATTACTTCTTTGTACATCTCCGCGAGAGTATTAATTTCATAAGCAACTGGAGTTGTGATACTGCCGAGCAAAGCTTTAATCAGTTTTCTTTGATCAGTTTTTCTTTCAGGAATGCGTTGAAGTAATTCCTTGGCAACATTATGAGAAGTCCTGAAATAACCAGGGTTTTGTATTACAGATAATATAAAAGGCAAATGTGCCTTTTCCTCGCGAGATTTTATGTAATCAATTAGCACAACCCCGACATCTTGGGCGAAAATGTTAATGAACAAATCTCTATACCTGTTCATATCTTGTGATGAGATTTTAGAATCTTCTAGGATGGCTTGTTCTAGCGCGAGAAAGTATTCGCTCGCAAGAACATCTATATTTTCTGAAATTGGAGTATTTCTGTAATTATTCCTGAAAGATACTGGTTCATAATCTTGATATAGATCGGAACTAGGATCAAGATTATTACTATAGTCTATTCTTGCTTTGAACAACTTAATAAATATCTTGGGATGTTTCTGAGCTAACAGGGATAGAATGGCGAATCCAGGGGATAAAGTTCTCTGAAAATCCGGCACGGCAATAAAACATTCAAAAATATTAAGCCAATCCGAATCTTCTAAATCATCAAAAAATAGTGTGATAAGTTTAGGATGATTCATACTCATCCAATAATGGTGTTTTATGAGACTTAACTGTTGAATACAACTTATAGCTATATTCTTTCCAGTTTTATGATCTTTATACAACTTGATAATTAGTTGAAGTAAATTAAGCGAGACTTTTTCCTCTTTGGTATTTTTTGATCTTTCATATATTTTAGTAACGGTTTTAATGTCCAAATTTTTGATCTGACTTAAATATTCTATACATTGATTCAGGTGTGCTCCCCGAGATATCCATTGGCTTACTGTTTCATTAGCATTATTTTTATATTTGGTATCGTAAATTCCACTAAGTATCGCTGCATAAAAGGGCTCTACGCATTTTTCGGCAAGGAAATGCTGTGCGAGTATGGGTTGATGGGATCCAATGAGCTTCATAAAATGAAATGTATATTTATAATCTAGAAATTGATTTCCATCGCGAGAGTATCGATGTGACATGTAGCGAATGACATCAAGGTAAACCTCTAGGTTATTAGAATTTAAAGTTCTAGCATGCTGTGTCAATTCCTGGCTAATAACTTCTTCTTCTATTTTCAATGCCTTGACTGAATGGTCTGCCAATTCTGTTTTGAAACAAGTTTTATAAATTTGATAACCAATATTATTGGCCAGATATGAGTCTAGTTTTTTCATAGAGGCAATGAATTCCTTTCCGTAACATTCTTTTATTATGTTTATATTTTTTTCAATTGATAACATAACATGACATTCCACTTTCTCAATGACTTCATAGTAGAAATCAAGAACGGTAATAATGTTTTCGGCAATCGCTTTCTTCCATTCCATAGATAATGACGATATTTTAGAAGGGATCAGATGTTCACATAGAATCCCTACAATATAATTTTGAACCACTTCTGAAGATGTGTTGCCATCAAACATTCGGAACAAAGATTGGATGGCTTTTGTTCTGATCTCTATGATATCTAGACTGGCAGGTAGAAGCTGGCGACCGCGCTCAGTTCTTTCCGGATTAGTTGTTTCTATGTTTTTCGAAGAAACAGAAAGAAGTCTCCCACAAACTTTAGCAAACATAGTCATATTATCGGTCGGTCGAGTGACTGGCAGTTCCGCCAGTTTTTGAGATAAATACGCCTGTTTCCCAATGTGGATTACATTGAAATAGCCATTATGTTCCGTTGCGTATTCAATGGCTGATAACAGTGAATCTTCAGCCTCCCATTTGATTTCCTGATTTTCATTTCGTGTAATATTAAGCAGCTCATCTAGTGCTGCCTCTGGTTGTATGTTTCTGTTTGCAAGTTCTCTTAAAATATGAATACAGGATTTATATATACTTTTCAAATATTTTTCTTCATCATGGCTATTGCTAAGGTTTTGGTTGGACTGCCTTATAATTCTTTGAATAAAACTTACTAGATCTATTTTTTCAGGATCTCTATTACCAAATATTCTAACGTATTGAGATAATAGATCCACTTCAAAACTAATATCTTTGTTGGATTTTAATTTTTCTATTTTTTGAATATTTTTATTAGATATTATTTTGATTCCGTTTTGAAACCTTCTCCACACCATGGAGGTTTTGTCAATTTCAAACTGCTTTCTCATATTGTTTCTCGCTTCGTTTCTGAACCATTCTTCAAACTGTCGCTGATATTGTTGATCTTGTTTTGTTTCATATTTAGGAGCTTTGTAAATCATGTCATGCGCACTTTCGGCCCATAGGTGGTATAGAGCTGTCGTGATTTGTATCTCGCACTTTATTTTCTGTTTTATGGGAGTGTCCTTGAAAATTATATTTTGATCCTTTAGGAATACTTCTATGTGTAGGGCGTTGTAACTTTCACGTGAATGTTTGAGTTCTCCTCTATCGTGGATATTGAAAAAGTTTTCTGCACCATTAATTTTTTGGGCTATGAAATCAATTTCGTAATCGTGATACAGAATAATCCTGCATCCTGCCAGGTCACTTAACTCTGTCACCGAATGTATGGGAGTGGACTTGTTGGGATCTTCTAGCTTTTTTCTTAATGAATCTACTGTTTTAATGCGACGCTGAACTTTGAGATATTTGACGCCGCTCTCTTTGAGGGTCTTTTTTAACTCCTTTCTCACAACTTTTGAAAGTTGCTTATAAGATTGTTCGAGTTGCTTATATTCCTGGATATAAGCTTCAATCTGTTCTGGCGGTGGGGTGCTCATAAGACTTCGCCTGTTGCCCTTTATGTTTGGCTTTCAGCTTCTGAGTGGTCGGCATTATACGAACGGGCTGTCTGGAGCGTTGTATGAGCGACGGCTTTAACCCGACCGTTCGGTGGCGGGGCTTCTACTCCTTACTCTGGATCACGGCGTCCAGCAATTATGGCGATCGCATTGATTAAAGAGCGTGTGGCCTCGACGCAGAGAGCGGCGTCACGAAAGTCCGCATTGTCTTTATGTAAAAGACCTGATGTTAAATCAACAGAAGCCTGCGTGAGTTTGCGCTGTTTTGTATGAGATTTTTCTTCAAGTTCATGCTGGATATATGCTTCAAGCATTCGTCTGGAATCGCTTCGACCGGGATCGGTATCATCCAAAGGCTCATGGATTTCAGGTTTATATACTGCCCGCGCTAACAGTTTTATAGCCTCTCGGCAACGGGTTCCTATGGCTTGGAAATCTTCCGGGTGCTGTGCAGTTTCCAAAGCTTTTGTTATATTTTCAAACCGTCGATCTATGGCAGTCCACCCGGTCGGAGGATCTATTTCGAAAGGCTTCGACCTAATGCTGTTATATAAGCCGTCCAGGAGGGGTTGATATAAGGAAGAGAGAAATAACTCTTTGGATTTATAACCTTTCCAACGGTTATTGTTCCAGTAATTAAGAAACTCCCATAAATCGGGGTGAGGATGTGGATCTTCAATACCTAGTTTTTTGAGAATTAGAACCACTTCAGCATACCCATCTATATATTCTTGATTTTTATCTTCGATCTTCAAAATTCCTATTGCTGCACTTGTCATTAAATCTTTGAGCCCTTCAATTTTTTCAACCAATAACCTCAACTCAGTAAGGCTGAGTTTGTCCTCGGGGATCGCTGTACTTGTTCGTTGAAATTTATTAACTGCAACTTGAATGCCTATTAAATCTAATTTGTTTGGAAGGACTGCGGAGAATGCTTCTTTTACCTTACGACCTATTATGGGTTTTGATTTGCCATTTATGACTTCGCGTGCTTTGCGAGGTCCGGCCAAATAGATCATCACACCATCATCATACTGTCGCCAATTTGTGTTAATTTGATAATCATCCAGCCGGCATGTTCTCAAAACATCGGCCGCTCTTATCTCTTCTCTATCTCCACTTTCTCTTAAGAAGGAAATTGCATTTTCAATCAAACTGTTATCAATTTCCATAACAATCTCCTCCCAGAGATAGTGGCTTCCCAGCTTGAATGCCCCCTCCCAAGCAGCGAGCATTATATGACCGGCCCGTTCTGTTATCGCCACTAAATTTCGAGTGTTTGCTGACGAGATTGCGTTTTCAAGCTTCACAAGAATGAGCAGGCGACAAGATATGCCAGTCTTAAGCCTGCAATCTGTCTCAAAGACACTTCGACAGCCGCGAAGTTCTGTATGCTAGCGGTCAACCGTTGGAGCGGTTGAGCAGACAGGGGAGGTCGGCCGGTCTCTATATCGCCGGCATGTTTGACTGGGTTTGCCCTATCCAGCCATATTGCAGGCGAAGCGAGCACTGGCCGGGAAAGGAAGCGAAATGCCAAAACAGCAAGTGTTTGATTTCATGGAAGCACCGGAGGCGGTCAGCGCCACGACTGCTGCGGCACCGGCTGGGTATAAGGGGCTTTACGGCTTTCATAAATATTGGGGCAAGAAACCTCACGAACCGCTCGCATTCGTGATCGAAAAGCTGACCAAACCAAACGCAGTCGTGCTTGACCCGTTTGTCGGCTCCGGCACCACTGCGCGCGAGGCGCTTTTGCGCGGTCGACGTTTCATCGGGTTTGACATCAACCCGGTCGCAATCGCCCTGACCCGCATGCTGACCCGTCCTCCCCAGGTTGATGACATGCGAGATGCGCTCTCTGAAATTGAGCGGGCTGTTAAAGATCAAATTTTGAACAGCTATCGGCTGAACAACGGACAGCTGGCCACTCACTTTTTATGGGAGGAGGGCGACATCGTGCAAGTGTGGGCTCGAGGTTTGACTGGCAGGGCAAGGGAGGAGCGCCAACCGATGCAACACGACCACAAATTGAGCGAGTCATTCAAGGGCTATCAGAGTCGATACATGCGCTGCCCTCAATTTTTTTCCAATGGACGAATTAACACAGCCCCCGAAATGTCGCTTGACGACATCATGACAGGCCGCGCCCAGAGAAACCTTGACCTGCTCCTTGAAGCCATCAACGATTTGCCGAGTGATGTTCGCTCTGCATTGATGCTCTGCCTGACGGCTGCATCAGGCCAGATGACCAAGATGGTGTTTGCTGTCACGGGCAGGGGAAAGATGACCGGAAAAAAGGCGTCCAGGATAGAAGTGGGTAGCTGGGTCATCGGATACTGGCGACCCAAGCTTCATTTTGAGGTGAATGCCTGGAATTGCTTTGAGCACCGCACATCCAAACTCATTCGGGCGCTAAAGGATGGCGATCCGCTTGGTTTGACGCGAATTTCCGATGCTGTGGGCGATGTTTTGAACAACGAGGCGCAGTCGCATCTGTTCTGCGGTGATTGCCGGCATGAAATGAAAGCGCTGCCGGATCAGTCAATTGACCTGGTCATTGCCGACCCATTTGAACGGGAGATTGTTTTCTCAAATGCGAAGGAGCGTGGCAAGAGTGCGGAAAGTTATGCCGCAGCCATGACAGAATTTTTTGATCTTATGCCGAGGGTTTTGTCGCCATCGGGTTTCCTGGTTGTCCTGTTCAATGCCAGACAGCGGGAACAGTGGGCGGCATTGCGAGGAATTTGCAACAGCGGCAAGGGAAGGCATCAAAGCAGAGAGACATTGAACTATGTCGGACGCTTCCCATGCGTTTATTCGGCGGGGTCGGTTGTTCAGGACAGTCGCAGGGGCAGCTTGAAGTCCGATTACGCGCTGGTATTTGCCAAGCAGAGTCTCAGGAAATCATCGAAGGGCCGCTTTGGCGACCTGTGCAAGATTCCTGGTTGGTCACGCGAGTTGCCGGATCATCTGACCTAGATGTCACCTGGCAATACCGGAACATTCGGCTAAGTTGTTCTAACGGGGTTCCAGCTTGTCGATTTCGGGGCAGTTACAATCCCCGCCGGTGATGCCAACGCAAGATGCGGCTTCCATTGTTGGGGCTGCACTGTTGGCTAGATAAAGGAGCAAGCAAAATGGCGAGAGACCGGAACACGGATAGATATGGATCACGCTTTGGGAAGGCGAAGGTTGACGCAGTATGGGAAAAGGGCAGGGCTATCAGAGGATACGATCCCGATAAATGGCGCTGTGACATGTGCGGCAAGGTGATGAAGCACTCGGAATACGGCAATACAAATTCTGAGTACGGCTGGGAGCTGGATCACATCGTGCCTGTCTCCAGAGGGGGTTCGGATGAACTTTCAAACCTGCAGCCGCTTCACTGGAAAACCAACCGCGAGAAAGCTGAACAGTTTCCTTGGAGTTGTCCGTAATGCTCTTGAGTGGTCGGATTGGCACAAGCAAGTCCGGGCTCTTCATCGACAAGCGGGTGTGCTGCTGGAAATAGCTTGAGGTTATTTCCATTTGTCATGTGCAATATTTGGAGCAACAAACCCCGAGAAAGCAAGCAGTATGCTCTTCATCCCCAGTTGATCCGCTCTAAATTATTCTTTGCCTGAGCCATTCGTTGGCAAATTGGGCTGCACCGAATGCGTCGGGGAACAGGCTGCCGTGGTGGATATTCATTTTTTTCAGAACATCCAGATACTCTTCTCGGCCTATGTTTGGAATGTGAATCTTATGCAGATACTTTGACAAGAGAAATGCTTCATTGTCGTCAGGCACACCTAGATCAACATCTTTATGGCTTTCAAGCTCTTTGATGATGTACAGGGCCAAGTCATCGCGTCCCGATGGCGAGATCGTAAATAACCCCGCTTGGCTTACAAGACGAATATGTTCATCAGAGGCGGGTTCATAAAAAATGTTGTGCCGCAATAATCCCTCTTTCGCAAGAAGTGATCTATTAAGGCAGAACATTGCCCTGCTGGTATTCGGCTTTTTTTCTCGGCTGTCGTCAGATTCCACAAAGGCGAAATAGAGGGAGATGAAAGGGGACTTTGACCAATCTAATAGAGGGGTATGCAGGCCGTTGTGTTGTCCATACGCCCAGATCTCATTTTTATCCGGAAGCTTGAACTGAGGCCCTCGGCTGCGCATCGCCAATCTGAATTGCTCAAACAATTCGGCTCTGTCATGGCGTGGGACGAGCTTGTCTTTGTATCGGCGGGAAAGAGATGAGAATAAATTCCAGTCGTATCGACGCTGTCCTCGATAGACCAGCCCCTTATGGTCAGCTTCCCTTATCCATTTCATAAAGTGTTCCAGATCATTCAAACGGCATGACGGAATCCAGCCATCTATTGCGTCGCCTTGAATTTTGAATTCAGGCCAGCATGGCACTTGCTCATGGTATTTCAGCTCTTCCTCAGGCATTGGCGGCAGCCTCTATGGGAAGACTAACGCCGCTGGAAATCATCTTGCCGGCGGGTTCAGTTCGACCTGGTGTAACTCGTTTTGCACGCATGCTCGGTGCATCGCTGGAAGTCATCAGAAAAGACATCCTTAAACTGCGAGTTCGTCAATTTCATAAATTGATGAATCCAAATACCTATTGGGCGTGAGGACATATTCATAACTGCGAATTTCATCCAGTTTCACTGACCGGCAAAAATTGGGTATGTCCTCATATTCCATGTCAGGTGGGTTGCTTCTCCAGTTCTTATAAGTCTCTGCAATCGTCCCTATTTCTTCATTGGAAAATTCACAGCGAGGATGGTTGGTCATACTGCCCATATCTCGCGCATCGATTATTAAAATTTCACCGCTTCTATGCGGGTACTGACTGGACTTTTTGTTCTTTGACAAAATCCACAGGCAGGCCGGAGTTAAGCTTGAATAAAACAACAGTCCGGGCAGCCTGACGACGGCATCAACGATATTCGCCTCGATCATCGCCCTGCGAATTTTTCCCTGCCCTGATTTATTTGAAGACAATGAATCAGCGGCGAGCACCACGCCCGCAACTCCGTCAGGGGCAAGGCGATGGTAGATGTGCTGCAGCCAGGCGAAGTTGGCGTTGTTGACTGGCGGGACGCCAAAAATCCAGCGGGGATCATCTTGCAATTGCCCGCCATCCCAGTCCCGCATATTGAATGGCGGGCTGGCCAGGATGTAGTCCGCTTCCAAATCGGGCCATTCATCTTGGAGGAAACTGCCTTTGTCATTCCAGCGAATTTCAGCGTCGATCCCCTGAAGGGCAAGATTCATTCGGGCGCGTCGCAATATGGGACGATCAATTTCCTGTCCATAGATTGAAATGGTATTGCCCTGCCGACCGTGCCGCTCGATGAATTCTTTGGATTGAATGAACATGCCGCCCGAACCAAAGCAGGGGTCGTAGACCTTGCCTTGATAGGGCTCAATCATTGCAATCAGTGTGCGCGCAACTGTGCGAGGTGTGAAATATTCACCGCCGCTCACGCCCTGAGAGGAGGTAAAGCCTGCCAGAGAGTGTTCATAAATTCGAGCCAGAAAATCTTGACCTTTGTCGTCATTCGAGATGGCGTCTGAAGAAATTAGATGGATGAATTCGTTTAGAGCGGCTTCGTTTCCAAAATCCTCATTGCGGGGTATCCGTTTGATGTTCTCAAAAATCTTTCCTATGAATTGATCGGGATCGTTTCTCCTGTCATTGGCATACTGATTGATTATTTGTTCAGCATCTTCTTTTAAGGAAAACCAGCGAGCCTTGTCTGGTTCTGGAAACTTGAACGATTGCAAAATACTGGCATCGCATTTGGAAAAGTCCAAATACTGTTTACCTAAATTGGCGAGTGCCGGCTGCGAGATGCTTGAGATGAATCTCAGAAAAATCACGTCAAGCACGGCCTCCTTGTACTTGGACGGCTCTAAATCATCGCGCAGATGATCAACTACCTTAAGTATCTTCGGCTCTATCTCTAATAGAGGATCGCCCGGTGGTGTCGTGGTAGCCATGTCATCACCTCTTTAACGGTGGGTCTGGGCAATCAAGCGGAGTATGCTGCCAGATTGTCAGCCGTCAATCAAGTTGTTGGCGGAATTAGGATAAAGCCAGCTAATTCAGGCATTTAGGTGCAGCATCTGACTGGCCTGGCCACAACAACTGCCGTGCCCTGCTTATGGGACGCTCTATTCGCTCTGCCGATTGCCGCAGTGAGCCTTGCGGCTATGGAAGGGTCCGGGCTGGGCACATGCCAAGATGCCTACTGAGGCTTGTCAGCAGGCCCTGGATGGGTGGCAGAAGGCAGCTGAGCCGGCTCGGATAGCGAGGGGGGAGGGTCATTGGGATTGGGTTCCGCGCTGCTCTCGTCAGCGCCGGCGGCGTTATTTTGGGCGGGGCTCTGGCCTAAAGGATCCGAACCAAATCTATTTTCTCCTTCGGTGCCTTTGGAGCAAAGCCATGAAATCACCAGAGGCAATGCAATTATTGTGAAAATGGCTAAAAACCACCAGCCCGCCTTATCCGCATCATGCAGTCTTCTGGCGGAAAGGGACGCCAATGAGATAATCAAAAAGACGAGAAAGATAGAGCCAGCGGTTCCCATAATCGTTCTGGCTTCTTCAGTGGAAAAACCAATGCTTGTAAACAGGGAGAGGCCAAATTGAAATGCCACTGCGAATGCAAAGGGAAATCCAAAAAAGACAAATACTATCGCCCACCAATATTCGGGTCGACTGGCTCTCGATTTGAAATTCGCCCAATTTGAAAAATAGTTCTCTATGGCGTTTTGAAAGTTCATAACCTGCCCCCTTGTTGTCGGTTATTGCTTGATTCTGCTTGTTCCAAGCAGGCGGGCAGTATAGCCAAAAACGATTTGGCAACCGGCACCGCCCCGAAGTTTTTCGCCTCTTTTCCTGCGCTCTCAAAGGCCCAGCGCCCGCAACCCCAAGCAACTCGGTCAGGAAACCCGATTATCGTAATGAACCTTCCGCCCCCGGAAGGGGACTTCCGCAGCCTCGTCGTATCCGGAGCCAGGGTTGTCGATCTCGAACAGGGCATCCCAGCAGCCGGTTTTTTGCAGGCGTTCCCGCAGTTGGGGCTGCAGGTCGTCCGGCACCGCCCTGGCGTGGCGCTGCAGCTGCTCCAGGCACCAGACCCTGTACTGCGAGACCGGCACATTCGAATACTGCACGCCCTGCACCGAGTGGTTGAAGCGCTTGAGACCCTGCTGCCAGGCGCGGGCGTTGTCGTTCAGGTAGGGCAGGTAGGCGTCGCCGGCGTCCTGAAGCAGCGGGTCGAGGTCGTCGGGAAGGTCGTTGACCGGCGCGCCGTCGATGTCGCTGGTGCGGGCATTCCAAACCCGCGCCTGCCATTCAAACACCCTGGGCGCCCGCCGCCGCATGATGGCCGATGCGGTCGGATCCTCCCCAAAGTGGCGGAACATCGAGGCGAAAAAGCCGAAGTCGGCGATGGTCGGATGCCGCCCCAGCAGATACGGTCGCACCGTAAATATCTGCTCGAGGCGGTCCAAAGTATTGAGATAAATCGACTCGACGTGATCCCAGGTGGTCGCATTCACGCCATCCCTGCGGACGTACTCGCCCCACTGCCGGCGCCGGATGAATGCGCGCTTGGCAAAGCCAGGGGCGGGAATATCGGGCATGAACTCATCGACAATCTTGCGCGACAGCAGCAGGCGATCGCCCCTGTAGCTCCAGCGATAGTGCATCGCCGGCCGCCACAGCCACTCCTCGGCGTAGTCCTCCAGAAGCAGCGAGACAGCGCGCTGCACGGGGTCGAGGGGGATCACCGGCGGGTTGGGGTGGCGCTGCTCGAACCACTGGATCATCGGCGTGGTGTCGGTCATGATGCGGCCGTCGGCGAGCTCCACCGCGGGCATCTGCCCTGCGCCGGTCCTGTCGCGCAGCATGAGCATCCGCTCCCGGTTCAAAGTGACGAATTCAAAGGGGATTTCCTTGTAACGGAGATAGGCCTCCATCTTGCCGCTGTAGTAGGAAACCCGCAGGCCGTAGAGTTTGACGGGGGTGTTCATCGCGCGCACCGTTCGGGCTGGCCGGGGCAGTATGAGGGTTTGGGGGCGGGGTGTGTTGAGCGTTATAAAATTCGCCGGTCTGTGATGTCCGTCCTGGGGCATTTTCCAGGTCATGCGAAGACTTTATTAGATGAAGGAGGCTCGCTGAAATGAGCACCCCTGCCGACCCAATTGACACGTTGTGCGAAGGATTTGCCGACGGCGGATCCGACTGGCTCGAGGCGCCGTCCCTGGAGGCGCTGTCCGCACAGGATGTGGTCGGACTGCTCGACATACAGACATTTTTTGAATTGCTCGGCCGGCCTTATCCGGCCGATCGCAAAGGTGTTATCGAGCGTTTAATCAAGCAGGGGTTGATCGACAAAACCGCCGAGGGTTATTCAATCCGTCGAATGGGCGCCTTGCTGCTCGCCAAGCGGCTGGATGAGTTTCCCCTGGATATCAGTGCGAAGGCTCCCCGAATTGTTGCCTATTCCGGCAATTCCAAAATCAACACTAGGCACGACCATATCGAGAATAAAGGTTATGCCGCAGGGTTTCAGTGGCTGCTGCAGTTGGTCATGGCACAGCTGCCCCAGAGGGAGGAGATTAAAGACGCACTGCGCAGGAAAATCATATTGGCGCCCGAGATCGCCGTTCGGGAATTGATCGCCAACGCATTAATCCACCAGGATTTTTGCATGACCGGGATGCGCGTGATGATCGAGATTTATGACGACCGCGTTGAGATATCCAACCCCGGCGAGCCGCCTGTGCCTGTCGAGCGTTTTATTGATGGGGGCGGGGCGCGCAACAAGCGGCTTGCGGCGATGATGAGGCGCTTCTCAATCTGCGAGGAGAGGGGCGGCGGCATTGACAAGGTCATTGCTGCGGCGGAGGAGTCGGGGCTGCAGGCGCCGGAGTTCCGTGCCGAATCTCGGCGCACGAAAGTGATCCTCTATGGTGCGAAACCGCTTGACGAGATGGACCGAAATGCAAGGGTGCGCGCCTGCTATCAGCATTGCGTGCTGCAGTATGTTCTTGGGCGGCGAATGACGAGCCAGACTTTGGGGGAGCGTTTTAAGTTGTCGGCACGCCGGAGGGCGGTTGTGTCGAAGGTCATTGACCACGCCCTCGAGGCGAATGTCATCAAGCCGGATGCGGGCGCTGGCGCTGGCGCGTCTGAGAAATATGATTGTTATGTGCCGGTTTGGGGGTGATGATGCTTCGCAGCGGGGTCAGAATGCGGGCACTGGCGAGGTCTTATAGAATCAGCGGCTTGCGGATGCCGTCGGCATCCGAAGAGAATAGGGGATAGCCCATGAAAATGAATAAACGGCCGCTGCCGGTGTCGACAATCTGTGCTTGGAAAGATCGCATTGATCCGACGCCGGACTATCAACGACCGCCGGCATGGTCTACGAAACAGAAGCAACTTCTCATCGACTCCATTCTTCGAGAGTTCGATATTCCGAAAATGTATTGGCGAGCGGTCGAGCGTGATGATGGCGTCAAGTATGAAGTGATCGATGGTCAGCAGCGCCTTCGAACGATTTGGGAATATCGGGCGGGCGAATTTGCCCTTGCCAAGGACATCGAGCCGGTAAAAGGCGTCGATTGTTCGGGGCTGAAATATGCTGACCTTGACTTGGAAATCAGCACCATTTTTGATATCTATATTGCTGACGTTGTTATAGTCGATGACGCCGTTCAAACGGATGAAGAAGACGAAGTCCGCGACATGTTCCTCCGGCTTCAGAATGGCACCACGCTGAAGGCGCAGGAAAAAAGAAATGCAATGACCGGGCAAATGCGCAACTTTGTCAAGGAGCTTGCAGGCCATCAATTTTTTGAAAACTGCAAGTTCAAAAATGTGCGCTTCACATTCGATCATATTGCCGCGCAAATGGTTTGCCTGGAAATTGCGGGCGGGCCGGCCGGCATTCGCGATGCCGACCTCAACAAAATGTATGACCGGAACAAGTCATTTGACACGGCAGGGGAAACTGCCAAGAAAGTCCGAAAAGGGCTCGATTATCTGCTTCGTGCATTCCCTGATAAAACCCCGGAGCTTGAGCGCTACAACGCCATTGTTCTTTACTGCCTGGCATCCAAACTGATTGATCAATATGTCCATACGGATACCGAGCAAAAAGTTGCCAGCTGGTTCATCGATTTTGAGACTGAGCGCCGCAAGAACGAAACTTTGGAGGAGGAGGAGCGCGACCCTCAGCTCATTGACTATCGACGTCTTACCAGCCAATCCACGGATGCCGAAGAGTCCATACGCGCAAGACTTGAGTTCATTGAAAAACGGTTCTTCCTGGCTTGTCCAGACATCGAATTGCTGGATGAAAAGCGCAGCTTCACTCCGGAACAGAGGCTTGCAATCTACCGAAAGGATGGCGGGCACTGCCGGCTGAAGATCACATGCAATGGAGAGCGACTCACCTGGGAGAATTGGGAAGCAGACCACATCGTTCCCCATTCAAAGGGAGGCAAGACCATCGTCTCAAACGGCCAAGTGGCGTGCGGGTCTTGCAACGGAGCCAAGAGCAATAGGTTTGATCTCAATTGAGCGAGTGCAGCCTGAGATTTCAAAATGATCTGCATTTTCTGATAAGCCCCAGCCAAGTTCGGGGCATTTTGCCGTAATCAGCTGCCCTCCAATTTCTCCAGTTGGCCGGGAACTAATTTTCTAACCATCTCAATTACCTCGTCCGCAGCGGCTTTGATGTCATCTTCAAAGGATGATGCCTCTTCTATTTTGCCCCCATGACTAAGATCATGAAGAATTAAGATATTTTTGATCTCAATTCCATGCCTGTCTTTCCAAAGTCTCAAGATTTGATTTAAATCTTTATTGTCTGGATAGAAGAATTTTCCGATGGTTTCAATAACAGAGCGAATTGAATTAGAAGTAGTATGGCTGGGCTTTTTCCCTTGACTGATTTGGTGAACATCTCTCAAATGCAATGCATGTGGTGTTGCAAATGCTTCTTGACTTTCTAATGTGTGGGCAGATTGTCCTGAAATAAGTTGAAAAAGCCCACTTACATGAACGACATTATGGGAGGAGGCAAGATTACAGAAATAATAATTATGGGTCAGTATTAACATTTTAGGTTTATGCCAGTCACTTTGGCCATTTACACTTACATCTCCGTCCTTAGAAATACGCAACTGTTTTAGACTTGTAACGATTGTGTATACATAGTCAAGCGATAGGGATGTGACAGGATCATCAAAAACGAAATATAAATTTTGGTAATCATTGATAGATTCAACACGAAGATGTATCTGTGCAATGAAATAACAAAATGCCATTACAGATTTCTCACCATCACTGAGCGTGCGTTCACCACCGCGTTGCATCTCCCTATTGTTATGCCTAACCTTGAAATTATCCGCATCAAAAGAGTACTTATCTCTAAAGAAACGTTCCAGCATTATTGAGAAGGTTTTTGCGACCCGCTCTCGTGCAGAGGCTTTTCCCTCATATTTTTGTGAGAGTGCATCTAGTTTGTTTTGGAGAACCCCTTCCTCAGCTTTTAGTTTTCTAAATTCATCGATCTGAACACTGCGGGTCTTTGCAAATTCATTTAAAAATGCCTCGCAAGCACTTGATTGGAGATCTCTTCTTTCTTTGGCACTGTTAATGACAAGGCCAACCAAGCTATCAATAAGTTTGTCATTACCTTCCAAAGATGTTTTAATATTTTGGATGATAGTGTTGTCGAAATTTGGGGCCTCCATTTTTTGGTCTAACTGTTGTTTTTTATCCCTCAGATTTTTTTGAAGGTTGCCAAAATATTTTTCTAATTCATCTAGTGCATCGGTAATGCCATGAAAATTTTTACTGTCCATACTTGGAAAATAGTCTTTTAACTTATCGAAGTCGGTTTTGCTGGCCTGGAAGTCACGACGTGCTTTTGCGACATTAGAGAATATGTTGTCAATGTCTGTCAAAATTTTATTAATGAGTGATATATGTTGAGCTTCTTCGTCTTTGAAATATTCTCGATATGCCTCGATCGCATTGAGACCTATAACATTGAGTTCTTGAGTGCATAAGGGACAATGCTCCTTGTCATCATTAAGCTTTTTTAGAGCATGCTCGAAAAAATCAGGTTTTTCTTTAATTTTTTCTTTAATAGATTCCTCGACAGTAGACAAGCTGGTAATTTTTTCCAATTCAGTTAATACAGCATCGAAATCAAATACAAAGTTAAAATCAACTTTTTTCGGGATAGAAGGATCTGTTGGAAGTGATTTGAATTTGTTGTAGTCGGTAAGCAGTGATTCGAGGTTTGATATACCTTCTATATTCGAGAAAGGTGTTGAGCCCAAGAATACATCACTAGATAAGTCTTTATATGCCCCGAGTCCTGCATTGATACCAAAATTAGTCTTCAGTATTCCTTTGCGGGTGGTGAACGTATTAGTAATTTCGGCTCTTAATTCATCATAACTTGTCTTTTTTTCGATAATGGTTGTTTTAAGCTCATCAAGTTCAACATTTTCCCCGCCGATAATAATTTCATGTGTGATTTCCCCGTCGAGATCATCAAGCTTGTTTCTAATTTCTTCATCCACATAATCCTGAGAAAAAACGTGAAAAATATATTTAGGCTCGGACCTTATTAATACAGGTGATACTTCCGTACCCATCTCTATGCCACCGATCTTGTTGCCGTCTTCAAACAGTTTGAAGTATCCTTTGGAACCTTCCGCCTCTTGAGATACCAGTAACTTTGGAAGCTCCTCGTCTGCATGCTTGGTGTTTACTCTTCCACCCAAATGACGCAAAGCCCGAGCGATAAACGATTTCCCAACCCCATTTTTGGCAAAAATAAGGTTTTGTTTATTGCTTGAAAGCTCTGCATTGATCTGCATAATCGGCCCGATATGCTTGGCTTCGATTCTAAGTTGCGGTTTTGCCGGATTTTGTTTGCTCACTTTAATTCTCCACTTGCTTGAGAAAGAACAAGGGTGCTATCGGGGTGATCATCTAAGCTCATCAATCTGTAGACAGGCTTGCGTTGTTTTCCCAAAGGCACCAAGATTTTGGAGATTATGAACCAACTGCCTGTAGCTTTGCGAATAGCCGAAAAGCACAACTGAAAAGCATCCATTCATCCTTCTCATTGCAACAGTCAGAAAGATACATACAGCCATGACGTGTTGGCGGGAGTCAAACCATCCTGCGGGACAGGTTGTCCGCGCCCTAGCTTGGCTCGGGCCAGAAGAGGCGAAAAGCGCAATCAAGAAACTGAAGCGAAGAATCCCCTCAGAAGCGTTTGAGGTCATGGCGACAGTGGCACCCCAGCTCCCGACCTGGCTGGCGCAGCTCATCACCCGCACTGCCGGCAATACCAAATAGCCCTCCCCCCTTGCATCTGTCAGAAAAATAAATACAATCCTGACGCGCTGGAGAGGGTCGGGCAAACCATGAAACGGCTGACTGAACAGATCCTGGCACACGCCGAGAAACTCCCGGAGGGAACTCCAATAGCGGCCAAGGGACTGCTGCATCTTGGCACCCGTGCCGGGGTGGATCAGGCATTGTCACGTCTAACCAAGCGCGGGCAATTGTTCCGTGCCGGACAAGGCATCTATTTTTTCCCGATCAAGAGCAGGTTCGGCATGCGGCTGCCTTTGGTGGGAAAGGCCATAAAGGCGCTGGCAAAGCACCGGGGGGAAACCATCGTCCAGCATGGCGCAGCGGCTGCAAATGCTCTGGGACTGGTCACACAGATGCCGCTGCGTTCTGTCTATCTAACCTCAGGCCGCAGTCGAAATCTCAAGTTTGGTGAGGAAATCGTGGAGCTGCGGCATGCACCATCCTGGCAGCTGGTCTTGGCCAACCATCCTGCGGGGCAGGTCGTTCGCGCCCTGGCTTGGCTTGGGCCAGAGGAAGCCGAAGGCGCGATCAAGACACTGAAGCGAAAAATTCCTGCGAGAGCATTTGACGAAATGGCGGCGGTTGCCCATCAGCTGCCGGACTGGCTGGCTGAAAAAATAACCCGGGCAGCGATCGATGTCTGAAGCATTTCTGTCTTTGTCAGTCGAAGATCGGCTGGAGGTGATCGGCTCTGCGGCTCGCCATCTGAAACGTTCCATTAACCTTCTCGAGAAAGACATCTGGGTTGTTTGGTCGCTGCAGACATTATTTGAATCTGAATTGGGTGATCATCTTGTGTTCAAGGGCGGGACGTCGCTGTTAAAGGCTTACGACATCATCAAGCGCTTCTCGGAGGATGTTGATATCACCTATGACATCCGCGCGATCATCCCTGATTTTGTGGGCGACCGCGACGACGCCATGCCGAATACCCGCAGCCAGGAGAAGCGCTGGTCACAAGCAGCCCGCCATCGCTTGGCTGAATGGGTTTCAGGCGAGGTGCAGCCCTATTTGCAGGAGACCATCACGGAGCAGGGCTTGTCTGCGAAAGTGCGTGCCGAGGGCGAAAAACTTTTCATCGATTATGAGGCGGTGAGTATCTCGGACAGCGATTATGTTGTTCCCACTGTTATCTTGGAATTCGGTGCTCGCTCGACTGGCGAGCCGGCCACTCCTTGTGATGTGAAATGTGATGTGGATGTTGGGCTGGTTGACGGGGTTCGGTTCCCATCGGCAAAACCGTTGGTCATGCACCCCGAGCGCACTTTCTGGGAAAAGACAACAGCCATTCATGTTTTCTGCCTTCAGCAGCGTCTGCGGGGAGATCGCTTTTCGCGGCATTGGCATGATTTGGTTCGCCTTGATGAGGCGGGTGTGGCTGATGCTGCATTGCACGACCAAGCTCTTGCCGAATCGGTGGTGAGGCATAAATCGATGTTCTTTCGCATGAAGGCAGTCGATGGCGAATACATAGACTATGGCGACGTTATTAACGGAAAACTGCAATTGGTACCGATCGGAGATGCTCACTCAACGCTTGAAGCTGATTATCAGCGCATGATCGAGAGCCGTTATTTGCTTGATAACCCTGAGACTTTCGAAGCATTAATTGATCGGTGCGCTGAAATCGAACGGCGCATCAATCAGGCGATGCTTAAATAAGACCGACATCGGTTCAAGCTGGCGTGGCATTTAATTTGATCGACAAAAGGAGGGGTGAGAGTTGGCTCAGAGTTTTAAACCAGTGCCTGCCCTTACTGAACAAATTTTGGCATACGCCGAGCAGCTGCCGGAGGCGACGCCATTGACGGCTAAAAGTCTGCTTCACTTGGGCACTCGCACTGCATTACATCAAGCCCTGTCCCGCTTGGTCAAGCGCGGGGAATTGATCCGTGCCGAACGAGGCATCTATTTTTGTCTGATCAAGAGCAGGTTCGGCACACATCCACCTTCAGTGGGACTGGCAGTCAAGGCTTTGGGAGAGCAGCGAGGAGAACCCATCGTTCAGCATGGTGCTGCAGCTGCGAATGCTCTGGGGCTGATAACGCAGGTGCCGTTGCGTGCTGTCTACCTGACTTCCGGTCGCAGTCGAAATCTCAAGTTTGGCGAACAAATCGTAGAACTGCGGCATGCACCGTCTTGGCAGTTGATCTTCGGCAACCGTCCGGCGGGAAAGGCGATTCGCGCCTTGGATTGGCTCGGACCCGAGCATGCCGAAAAAGGACTCAAGAAACTGAAGCAAACGCTTCCTTCGGCAGAATTCGAAGACTTGGTGTCAGTTGCATCTCAGCTTCCGGACTGGCTGACTCAGATCATCACCCGCGCTGCCGGCAATACCAAATAGCCCCCCCCCCTTGCATCTGTCAGAAAAATACATACAATCCTGACGCGCTGGAGAGGGTCGGGCAAGCCATGAAACGGCTGACTGAACAGGTCCTGGCACACGCCGAGAAACTCCCGGAGGGAACTCCTATATCCGCAAAGGGGCTGCTTCATCTTGGCACCCGTGCCGGGGTGGATCAGGCCTTGTCACGCCTAACCAAGCGCGGTCAACTACTTCGTGCCGGACGAGGCATTTACTTTTGCCCGGTAAAGTGCAGATTCGGCATACAGGCGCCTTCAGTGGGACTGGCAATCAGGGCTTTGGGAGAGCAGCGGGGAGAAACCATCGTTCAACATGGCGCAGCGGCTGCAAATGCTCTGGGGCTCATAACGCAGGTGCCCGTTCGCGCCATCTATCTCACTTCAGGGAGAAGCCGCACGCTCATGTTCGACCAACAAAAGGTTGAGCTGCGGCATGCACCGTCCTGGCAGTTGGTTTTGGCCAATCATCCAGTGGGACAGGTTGTTCGCGCCTTGGTTTGGCTGGGTCCCGAACATACTGAAAAAGCAATAAAAAAATTGAAGCGAAGGCTTCCCTCAAAAGCATTTGATGAAATGGCGGCGGTCGCTCATCAGCTGCCGGACTGGCTGGCTGAAAAAATAACCCGGGCAGTGGCTGATGTCTGAGCCATTCCTGTCTTTGTCGGAGAAGGATCGGCGATATGCGATCGAGCGGGCGGCACAGCGTCTGAATCGTTTCAGCAGCCCTCTCAAGAAAGATATCTGGGTGGTCTGGTCGCTGCAGACCTTATTCGAATCTACATGGAGCGAACACCTTGTATTCAAAGGCGGCACATCGCTGTCAAAGGCTTACGACATCATCAAGCGTTTCTCGGAGGATGTTGACATCACTTATGACATCCGTGCGATCATCCCTGACTTTGTGGGCGACAACGATGAAGCCATGCCGAATACCCGCAGCCAGGAAAAACGCTGGTCGAAAGCAGCCCGCCATCGTTTGGCTGAATGGGTCTCAGGCGAGGTGAAGCCCTATTTGCAGGGCGCCATCACGGAGCGGCAACTGCCCGCGAAAGTGCGCTCCGAGGGCGAAAAACTTTTCATCGATTATGAGGTGATAAGTACCTCGGACAGCGATTATGTTGTTCCCACTGTTATCTTGGAATTCGGCGCTCGTTCGACTGGCGAGCCGGCCGCCCCTCGTGATGTGAAATGTGACATGGATGTCGGAATCGTTGACGGAGTCATATTCCCGACGGCAAAACCGTTGGTCATGTATCCCGAGCGCACTTTCTGGGAAAAGACGACGGCTATCCATGTTTTCTGTCTTCAGCAGCGTCTGCGGGGAGATCGCTTTTCGCGGCATTGGCATGACCTGGTTCGCCTTGATGATGCAGGCGTGGCGGATACCGCACTGAACGACCGAGCCCTTGCCGAAGCGGTGGTGAGGCATAAATCGATGTTCTTTCGCATGAAATCAGTTGCTGGCGAATACATAGATTATGGCGAGGTTATTGGCGGGAAGCTTCAACTGGTGCCGACTGGCGAAGCTCGCTCAAGTCTTGAAGCCGATTACCAATACATGGTTGAGAACGGTTTTTTGCTGGATAACCCTGAGACTTTCGATGAAATAATTGATCGGTGCGCTGAAATTGAACGGCGCATCAATCAAGCGATGCTTAAATAAGACCGACAAAAGGAGGGGCAAGAGTTGGTTCAGAAATTAGCCCCAGTGCCTGCCCTGACTGAACAGATATTGGCGCATGCTGAAAGTTTGCCGGAAGCGACTCCACTGACGGCTAAAAGTCTGCTGCATCTTGGCATCCGTGCCGCAGTGCATCAGGCTCTGTCTCGCCTGGTCAAGCGCGGGGAATTGAT
>MEIF01000025.1 GCA_001750645.1 Gammaproteobacteria bacterium AqS3 | reverse complement strand
GCGACAGTTCGGCGGCGGCCGTGAGCGCATCCTGCTGAAAGCGCAGCCCGTAGTGCTTCTCGTATTCGGGCTTCAGCCCCTTGAGAATGGCCAGGGTTTCGGACAGGCTGGGCTCTGGGACGTCAATGCGCTGAAAACGACGCGACAGGGCGTTGTCGCGCTCAAATACGTTGCGGTACTCCTTGTAAGTGGTGGCGCCGACGCACTTCAGCTGTCCGGAGGTCAGCACCGGCTTGAGCATATTGGCGGCGTCCATGGTTCCCTGTGCGGTGGTGCCCGCCCCGATCACGGTGTGAATTTCATCGATGAAGAGGATGGCCTTATCCTGATTCTCCAGCTCGGTGACCACTTTTTTGATGCGCTCCTCAAAGTCGCCGCGATAGCGCGTCCCGGCGAGGAGCGCGGCCATGTCGAGGGCAAAAATGGTGTATCCGGCAATGACCTCGGGCACTTTGCCCTGGTCAATGTGTCGGGCCAGCCCCTCAACCAGCGCGGTCTTTCCGACGCCGGATTCGCCGACCAGCAGCGCGTTGTTTTTGCGCTTGCGCATCAGCACCTGAACGATGCGCTCCAATTCCTCGGCACGGCCGATCAGAACCTCGCCCTCAACTTTGGCGGTGCGCTGGTTGAGATTGACCGCGTAGCTCTCCAGCGCTTTGACATCACTGCTGCTGTCCTCGGTGATCCGGTAGAGAAAGCGGCTGTCCTCGGAGGCGAGGCGCTCCTCCTTTGAATCGGGAATTTTTGGAAACCCGTGACTGGCGAAACGGGTGGCCGCCAGACGCGAGATGTTGTGCCTTTCAAGCAGGTAGACGCTGTCGCTGTTGCACTCCTGATACATCGCCACCAGGACGTGTATGGCATCGGAGGTTTTCGTCGTGCTGCCCTGCTGGACGCGAAGCAGAGCCCGCTGGATCACGCGCTGCAGGGAAAGCGAGGGTTGGACGTACTCCCCCACTTCGCTCCGGGGGGTCATGGGGACCTCGTTCAGACATTCAATCGCGCTGCGTTTCAGGCGATCAATGTCGCTGCGGCAGACCTGCACCAGCTGGACGATGTCGCGCTCGTCCAGCAGCACCATTAGCAGGTGGGTCAGTGTTGCCATGGAGTGTCGATACTCTTTGGCCAGTTCAATGGAGGCGTTGCGGATCTGTTCAATCGTTGATGAGTTTTCCATGCTTATGTGAATCCCCCCGCCGTGTTTCAGACTTTCACAGTTTAGCAAGTTTATAAAAAACTGAAACCCCGCTCTCTGCAGGGGTTTGGAATCGGGGCGCCCTACTCCGCCTCGCCCTCTCCGGCATCATCTCGCTCCACCCTGGCCAGCAATGGGTGGTCGTAGCGCGCGGCAGTGGCGACGACCTGCCCGGCCAATGTCTCGGCAATCTCGTGCGGATAGACCCCGCAGACGGCGCTGCCGTTTTTGTGAACCGTCAGCATGATCGCCGTCGAGGTGGCGGTGTCATAGCCGAAGACCAGGCGCAGTATCTGCACGACAAACTCCATGGGCGTGAAATTGTCGTTTTCCATGATGACGCGATACATCGGGGGACGCTGCAGCCGCTGTATCGTTTGGGGCTCGCCGATGCCGGTTTGCGGGTCTGTCATCAGCTGTCCATGTTCTCGACGATGGACTCGGCAAACTGGGAGCATTTCAGCAGCGTTGCATTGGGCATCAGGCGATCAAAATCGTAGGTCACGGTGCGGTTTTCGATGCTGCGGGAAAGCCCCTTGATGATGAGATCAGCCGCTTCAACCCAGCCCATGTGCCGCAGCATCATTTCAGCGGAGAGAATCAGCGAGCTGGGATTGACCTTGTCCTGCCCGGCGTACTTGGGGGCGGTTCCGTGGGTCGCCTCAAACAGGGCGATGCTGCCGCCGATGTTGGCTCCCGGGGCGATGCCAATGCCGCCGACCTTGGCCGCCAGTGCATCGGAGATGTAGTCCCCGTTCAGATTCAGTGTCGCGATCACGCTGTGATCTTCGGGGCGAATCAGGATTTCCTGGAGGAAGGCGTCGGCAATGGAGTCTTTGATGGTGATCATCTCGCCGGTCTTGGGGTTTTTCAGCTGGTGCCAGGGGCCGCCGTCCAGCGGTTCCGCCCCGAAGCGCTCTCGCGCCAGCTCATAGCCCCACTCCTTGAACGCGCCCTCCGTGAACTTCATGATGTTGCCCTTGTGCACGAAGGTGACATTGCGCCGGTCGGTCTCTATGGCGTATTGAATGGCCTTGCGCACCAGCCTCTGCGTCCCCTCCTTGGAGACCGGCTTGATGCCGATGCCGCACTCTTCCGGGAACCGGATTTTGTCGACGCCCATTTCAGTCTGGAGAAAATGGATGAGCTTTTTCGCCTCGGGACTGTTGGCCTGCCATTCGATGCCGGCGTAGATGTCCTCGGAATTCTCCCGAAAGATCACCATGTCGGTCTTTTCAGGGGCGACCACCGGGCTGGGAACTCCCTTGAACCAGCGCACCGGGCGCTGGCAGACATACAGGTCGAGGCGCTGCCGGAGAGCCACATTGAGGGAGCGGATGCCGCCGCCGACCGGCGTGGTCAGGGGGCCTTTGATGGCGATGCTGAATTCAGAGATTGCATCGAGCGTCTCTTCGGGAAGCCAGACACCGTCGCCGTATACACTCACAGCCTTCTCGCCGCAGTAAATCTCCATCCAGGAGATGGAGCGGTTGCGAGAATAGGCTTTTTCAATTGCGGAATTGACGACGTGCATCATGGCCGGGGTAATATCTGTTCCGATGCCGTCGCCTTCGATATAGGGAATGATGGGATGATTGGAAACGTTGATGGACAGATCGCTGTTGACCTGTATTTTTTCGCCATCAACCGGAATTTTGATGTGCTGATAACCCATATTGGTGTGCCTGCTGCCGCCTCTCAATGCCACCTTTTTGATGGGGCGGATTTTAGCATAAGAAAGCCGGATATTCGGCTGTTTTTCGGCAGTAAAAACTCGCTTTTAGCACGTTTTTCAAGTCTTTTTCGGGGATGTCCGCTATGAGCCGGCGGGCTGTTGTGGCGCTCTCCGGCGGAGTCGATTCGGCGGTTTCGGCGCTGCTGCTGAAGAACGACGGGTGGGATGTGCGCGCGGTGTTTATGCGCAATTGGGACGGCAGCGACCCGCACTGCACCGTGCGCGAGGATTTCTTCGACGCCCTGGCGATCTGCGAGCGCCTGAATATCGAGCTGGAGGCCGTCGATCTGGCGAGGCGCTATCGCGAGCAGGTTTTTGAGGTCTTTCTCGAGCATCAGATGCAGGGGCTGACGCCCAACCCGGATGTGCTCTGCAACACCGAGATCAAATTTGCCGCGCTGATCGAGCAGGCGCTCGGCGCCGACTCGGATGCGGTGCTGGCAACCGGCCATTACGCCAGGCGCCGGGGGCGCGAGCTGCTCTGTGCGGTTGACGGCAACAAGGATCAGACGTATTTCATGCACCAGGTTCGGGGCGATGCACTCGAGCGGGTTGTCTTTCCAATCGGCCATTTGCGCAAACCGCAGGTGAGGGCCCTCGCCGCCGAGGCCGGAATCCCGGTGGCGGACAAGCGCGACAGCACCGGCCTGTGCTTCATCGGCGAGCGGCACTTTCGCAGCTTTCTGCGCCAGCACATTGCACCGCAGCCGGGGCTCATCCTCGACGAGAGCGGTGTCTGCCTGGGCGAGCACCTGGGTCTGCCCTACTACACGCTCGGACAGCGGCAGGGCCTGGGCATCGGGGGTCTGTCCGGCGGCAGCGGCGCCCCCTGGTACGTCGCTGAAAAACGGCTGAAGGACAATATCCTGCTGGTCGTTCAGGGCGCCGATCACCCCATGCTGCACGCCAGAGAGCTGCGCACCCGGTGCGCCGACTGGATTTCAGGCGCCCCGCCGGCAGCTGAATTTGACTGCCTCTCTCGCATACGCCATCGCCAGCCGCTGCAGGCCTGCCGCGTCCAGGTGCTGGACGGCGGCCTGTGCCGGGTCGAATTTGCGAGGCCGCAGTGGGCTCCGACCCCGGGGCAGTCCATCGTGTTTTACTCGGGTGAGGTCTGCCTCGGCGGCGCTGTGATCGCCTCCCGCACCACGCTGTCACGCCTATAATTCCCGCCCGCCGAACACTGGTGCCGGAATGAGCACCCAGGCGATCTCCCCGCTCGAGGGGCGCTATGCGGCCAGGCTGGAGAATCTGCGGGGGTGCATCAGCGAGACCGCCCTGGCCAGAGAGCGCGTGCGCACTGAGATCTGCTGGTTCATCGGGCTGCTGCGGCAGCCTGAAATAACGGGCGCCGATGCGACATCGCTGAGCGATGCCGATCTGGCCTTTCTCCACAGCCTTTACCAGGACATTGACGATGCGGCACTGCAGCGCATCGGCCAGATCGAGAGAACAATCAATCACGACGTCAAGGCCGTCGAGTACTACATCAAGGAGCGGCTCGCCGAGCGTCCAGCCCTGGCCCCATGCAGCGAGTGGGTTCACTTCGCCTGCACCTCCGAGGACATCAACAGCACGGCCTACGCACTGATGCTCTCCAGCACCCGGGAACACTGCTCTGAATTGCTCAGAGAGCTCTTGCGGGAGCTGGCTGAGCGGGCGCAAGCCTGGGCCGGCATCCCCGCCCTCGCCCGCACCCACGGGCAGAGCGCCAGCCCGACCACGCTGGGAAAAGAAATCGTCATATTTATCAGCCGTTTAGACCAACAAGTTAAGGTCTTTTCTGATATCCGCATGGCCGCCAAGCTCAGCGGGGCGACGGGCAGCTATGCCGCCCATTTGGCGGCCTGTCCCGACTTCGACTGGCCGGCGCTGAGCCGCACCCTGCTCAACGATCTGGGACTGGACCAGGCGCCGATCACCACGCAGATCGAGCCCCACGACGGCATCGCCGAGCTGCTGCACAGCCTGATTCGCATCAACTCAGTCCTGCTCGATGCGGCGCGCGATTTTTGGGGATACATCGCCCTGGGCTGGTTTATCCAGCGGCCCGCACCCGGCGAGGTGGGTTCATCGACCATGCCGCACAAGGTCAACCCCATCGATTTTGAGAACGCCGAGGGCAATCTCGGCATCGCCAATGCCCTGGCCGGCCACCTGGCGGAGAAACTGACGGTTTCTCGCTGGCAGCGGGATCTTTCGGATTCAACCGCCCTGCGCAATCTCGGCGCCGCATTCGCCCACTCCGTGCTGGCCTGGCAGTCGATCGCAAAGGGTCTGGGCAAGCTCGAGCCGAATGCCCCGCATCTGCAGGCCGAACTGGACGCGCACTGGGAGGTGCTGGCCGAGGCCGTGCAGACCGTCATGCGCCGGGCCGGTCTGCCCGAGCCCTACGAGCGGCTCAAGGATCTGACGCGCGGCGCCGAGGAGGCGCTGTCGCGCGAGCGGCTGCACGAATTCATTCTGGGGCTGGGTCTGCCCGATGATGCGCGCGAGCGGCTGCTGGCATTGACCCCCTCCAGCTATACCGGCCATTCCGAGCGGCAGGCGCGGCAGGTGCTGCAATCTCTGAAGTTCGTAGTCTAACTACCGCAATAAATGGGGTCTGCTTGAACCCTCGCCCATCTGCGGGCACAATCCGCCCCCCTGCAAAGAGGCACCGGGCAAAATGACGACAGCCTTAAGACTGCATGGAATCGAACTCAACGAGCGCACGCGCACGGTATTCACTGACGATGCCCTGCAGCTGCTGGAGACGCTCGCCGGCGAATTTGCCGCCGAAGTCCCCGAACTTCTGCAAGCCCGGGACGCGCGACAGGCGCGCATTGATGCGGGGGAGCTCCCCGACTTTCTGCCCGAGACCGCCTCGATTCGCCAGGATGATTCCTGGTCGGTGCGCCCGATTCCCGAAGATCTGCTGGACCGGCGGGTCGAGATCACCGGCCCTCCGGAGCGCAAAATGGTGATCAACGCACTCAACAGCGGTGCGCGGGTCTACATGGCCGATTTTGAAGACTCCATGGCCCCCACCTGGGACAATGTCGCCGAGGGTCAGGTCAATCTGAGAGATGCCGTCGCCCGGCAGATTGACTTTGTCCAGGAGGACACGGGCAAGGCCTACAGCCTCGCCGAGAAAACCGCAGTGCTGATCTGCCGCGTGCGCGGCCTGCACCTCCCCGAAAAGCACGTTCTCCACAACGGCGAGCCCATACCGGCGGGATTGCTCGACTTCGTCGTCTATCTGAGCAACAACCACGCCGAACTCGCAGCGCGCGGTTCGGGTCCCTACTTCTACATTCCCAAGCTGCAGTCCCACCAGGAGGCGGCGTGGTGGAATCGCGTGATTGACCGTGCCGAGGATCTGCTGGGGCTGGAGCGCGGAACGGTCCGCGTCACGCTGCTGATCGAGACCCTGCCGGCGGTGTTCGAGATGGACGAGATCCTCTACCACCTGCGCGATCACATCGTCGCCCTCAACTGCGGCCGCTGGGACTACATTTTTTCCTACATCAAGACGCTGCGCGCCCATCCGGATCGCATCCTGCCGGATCGGCAGTCGGTGACGATGGACAAGCCCTTTCTCGACGCCTACTCGCGCCTGCTGATACGCACCTGCCACCGCCGCGGGGCTCTGGCAATGGGTGGCATGGCGGCCTTCATTCCCTCCCGCGATCCCCAGGAGAATGCCCGCGTGCTCGACAAGGTCACCGCCGACAAGCAGCGCGAGGCCGGCAACGGGCACGACGGCACCTGGGTCGCGCATCCCGGGCTGGTCACCACCGCAGAGCAAGTGTTCGACCGGCATCTGGGCGCCTCCCCCAACCAGCTGGCGGTCAGCCGGCACAACGACGCCCCGGTGACGGCCGCCGACCTGCTGGCCCAGCCCGAGGGCGAGCGCACCGAGGCGGGCATGCGCAGCAACATTCGCGTCGCCCTGCAGTATCTCGAGGCCTGGCTCAGCGGCAACGGCTGCGTTCCGGTCTACGGCCTGATGGAGGACGCCGCCACGGTTGAGATCAGCCGGGCCTCGGTCTGGCAGTGGATTCGCCACGGCCTGACGCTCTCAGACGGCGTCCCGGTGACCGTCGAGCTGTTTCGCAGGGCGCTGGCCGAGGAGTGCGAGCGGGTGCGCGAGGAAATCGGCCCGGAGCGCTACGACGCCGGTCGATTTGACGAGGCCGCCGAGCTGTTTGACACCTTCAGCACCAGCGAGACCCTCGCCGACTTCCTGACCTTGGAGGCTTACAAAAAGCTTTGATCTCTTTCCGATTGTTTTCCCATTGAGGACCCCTAAATGACCCATCCCAACCACTACGACGATTCATCGCTTCCCGATGCCGTGAAGCGCAGCGATGCCAGGAGCCGCGCAGAGCAGGCCGAGGAACTGAAACGCGACTGGGCCGAGAACCCGCGCTGGAAAAACATTCGCCGCGGGTATTCTGCCGAGGACGTCGTGCGTCTGCGCGGCAGCCTGCAGCCGGAATGCACGCTGGCCAGACGCGGAGCTGAGAAGCTCTGGCGCCTGCTGCACGAAAACGACTACATCAACTGCCTCGGGGCGCTGACCGGCGGTCAGGCGGTGCAGCAGGTCAAGGCGGGGGTTCGGGCGATTTATCTGTCGGGCTGGCAGGTCGCCGCCGACAACAACCTGGCGATGAGCATGTACCCCGACCAGTCGCTGTATCCGGCCAATTCGGTGCCGGCGGTGGTTCAGCGCATCAACAGCGCCTTCTCCCGCGCCGACCAGATTCAGTGGGCGCGCGGCGAAGAGGCCGAAATTGACTACTTCGCCCCCATCGTCGCCGACGCCGAGGCCGGCTTCGGCGGCGTGCTCAACGCCTATGAGCTGATGCGCTCAATGCTCAAGGCCGGGGCTGCCGGAGTGCACTACGAGGATCAGCTGGCCTCGGTCAAAAAGTGCGGCCACATGGGCGGCAAGGTGCTGGTTCCGACTCAGGAGGCCGTGCAAAAGCTGATCGCCGCGCGCCTGGCTGCCGACGTGCTCGGGGTTCCGGTGCTGCTGCTGGCGCGCACCGACGCGAATGCCGCCGAGCTGCTGACCTCGGATGTCGATGAGTACGACGCGCCATTCATCACCGGCGAGCGCACTCCGGAGGGGTATTACCGCGTCAAGAGCGGCATTGAGCAGGCCATTGCCCGCGGCATCGCCTACGCACCCTACGCCGATCTGCTCTGGTGCGAGACCGCCACGCCCGATCTCGAAGAGGCCCGGCACTTCGCCGAGTCGATCAAGGCCGAGCACCCCGACAAGATGCTGGCCTACAACTGCTCGCCCTCCTTCAACTGGAAGGCCAATCTGGACGATGCCGCCATCGCCTCCTTCCAGAGGGAGCTGGCGGCCATGGGCTACCGCTACCAGTTCATCACGCTGGCCGGGATTCACTCGATGTGGCACGGCATGTTTGAGCTCTCGCGCGACTACGTCGAGCGCGGCATGAGCGCCTATGTCGACCTGCAGCAGCGCGAATTCGCCTCCGCCGACGACGGCTACACGTTTGTCTCCCATCAGCAGGAGGTCGGGGCCGGATATTTCGACGACATCACCACGGTGATCCAGGGCGGGGCCTCGTCGGTGCGGGCCATGGACGGCTCGACCGAAGAGGAGCAGTTCTAAGGCGGTTCTAAGGCGCGCTGCAAGGCCTCCGCCCGATCGGGCTTGGTCTGGCGGCTTCTAGCGGCTGATCTGCGACAGATCCAGCTCGGTTTCGGACACAACGACTCCATTGGCGTCGGCGTAGAGCCAGAAACCCGGGCGGAACACGCATCCGGCGAAGCTGAGCTCGACGCCGATGACTCCGCGGTCCAACTTTTCGGTCTTGCGCGGGTGCGTGTTCAGCCCCAGAACGCCCAGGGGCAGCTCTGACAGGCGTATGCAGTCCCGCACGCAGCCGTTGATCAGCACGCCGCTCCAGCGGTTGGCGACTGCGGCCTCGGCAATCTGATCGCCGAGCAGGGCGACGTGCATTGAGGCTCCGCCGTCGACCACCAGCACCCTGCCCTCGCCCGGGGTGTTGAGGACCTGCTTGACCTTGGAGTTGTCCTCCAGACAGCGAACCGTGTCTATCGGACCCCAGAATGTATCGACGGCGCCGAAGTGGATGAATTCAGGCGCCAGAACCTGCACGCCGGGAAAGGCGTCGCACAGATCAGGGGTCAGATCGCCGCCGGGCCAGTTCTCAGGATTCATCGCACAGGTGCAGCCAGGTTTCGAGCACGGTGTCGGGGTTCAGCGACAGGCTGGAAATGCCGCTCTGCAGCAGCCAGCGCGCAAATTCGGGGTGATCAGAC
The DNA here is from genome assembly GCA_001750645.1 of Gammaproteobacteria bacterium AqS3. Classification (GTDB taxonomy): domain Bacteria; phylum Pseudomonadota; class Gammaproteobacteria; order MEIF01; family AqS3; genus AqS3. The sequence continues at coordinate 22,589 of MEIF01000025.1, read as the reverse complement.
GGCCCCTGCCCGCAGATGCCGATGTATTTGCCGGAGTCCCGGCAGATCTTGATGACCTGCTCGAGCATCTGCTTGATCGCCGCATTCTGCTCGTCGAACAGATGCGCCACCAGAGCCGAGTCCCGATCCAGCCCCAGCACCAGCTGCGTCAGGTCGTTGGAGCCGATGGAATAGCCGTCAAAGTAGCGGAGAAAGTCCTCGGCCAGCAGCACGTTGACCGGCAGCTCGCACATCATGATCAGCTTCAAGCCGTTTTCGCCCCGCACCAGGCCGTTGCGCCCGAGCAGCTCGACCACGGCCTGCGCCTCCTCCAGAGTGCGCACAAAGGGCACCATGATCTGGATGTTTTCCAGCCCCATCTCCGAGCGCGCCCGCAGCAGCGCCTCGCACTCCATTTCGAAGCAGGGCTGAAAACTCTCGGCGATGTAGCGGCTGGCTCCGCGAAAGCCCAGCATGGGGTTTTCCTCGCGCGGCTCAAAGTGCTGCCCGCCCAGCAGTCGGGCGTATTCATTGGACTTGAAGTCCGACAGCCGGATGATGACCGGCTTGCCGAGAAAGCCGATGGCCAGCGTGGCAATGCCCTCGGTCAGGGTCTGGACGTAGAACTCGCGGGGGTCGCTGTAGCCGACCATCCTGCGCTGCAGCTGGCGCATCTCGCCGTCCTCCAGAGTGGACGGGTCGAGTATGGCGGCCGGGTGGACGCCGATGGTGCGGTTGATGATGAACTCCAGCCGCGCCAGCCCGACGCCGTTGTTGGGCAGGTTCTGAAAGTCGAACACGCGGTCGGGGTTGCCGACGTTCATCATGATGTCGCAGCCGGGGTTGGGCAGCTCGGCGATGTTGTTCTCATTGATTTCGTAGGGCAGCAGCCCCGAGTAGATGCGCCCCTCGTCCCCCTCGGCGCAGCTGACGGTGACCTCATCGCCATCCTTCAGCCGTCCGGTTCCGCGGACGGTGCCGACCACCGCCGGCACCCCCAGCTCGCGGGCGATGATGGCGGCGTGGCAGGTGCGCCCGCCGCGATCGGTGATGATGGCCCCGGCCCGGCTCATGACCGGCTCCCAGTCCGGGTCGGTCATGTCGGCGACCAGAATCTCTCCGTCCCTGAGCTTGCCCATCTCGTCGATGCTGGGGATGTTGCGCACCCTGCCCGAGGCGATTTTCTGCCCCACGCTGCGCCCTGTCAGGATGCACTCGCCGGGCTGACTCAGGCGGTAGCGCTTGATGATCCGCCTGCCGGAGTGCTTCGACCCCGCCGTTTCCGGCCGCGCCTGCAGAATCCAGAAGCGCGCATCATCGCCCTCGCCCTCAATGCCCCACTCGATATCCATGGGCTTTTTGTAGTGCGCCTCAATCGCCAGGGCCAGGTGCGCCAGCTTTTCGGCCTCGGGGCGCGTCAGGCAGTAGCGCTGGGCCTCCTTTTGCTCCACTTTGTGGGAGTCCAGCCCCCCGCCCTGGGAGTAGACCATCCGGGTCGCCTTTGAACCCAGCAGCCGCCGCACCACCGCTCGCCGGCCCTGAGCCAGCTGGTTCTTGCAGACGTAGTACTCGTCCGGATTGATGAGCCCCCCGACCACGGCCTCGCCCAGCCCGTAGCCGGCGTTGATCAGCACGATCCCCTCAAACCCGCTCTCGGGGTCGAGCGTGAACATCACGCCGCTTCTGGAAGACTCGACCATGCGCTGGATGCCGACCGACATGGCGACGTCGGCGTGCGCATAGCCCTGGTGAATGCGGTAGGCGATGGCGCGCTCGTTGAACGCCGAGGCGTAGACGCCGAGCACGGCGTCGTATACGGCATCGACGCCCCGCACGTTGAGGTAGGTGTCCTGCTGCCCGGCAAACGAGGCCTCCGGCAGGTCTTCGGCGGTGGCGGATGAGCGCACCGCAAACGGGGCATTGGGCTGACCGTCCGAGTATTCATTCAGCAGGGCGGCGATTTCCCCGCGCAAATCCTGGCTCAGCTCGGTTTCAAGGATGCGCGCGCGGATCTCGGTGGCGGTCTCCCGCAGCACGGTCAGGTTTTCAGTGTTGAGATCTTTCAGGCGCCCGGCTATCCACTCGTCCAGCCCGCCTCGCCTCAGGGTTGCGCGCCAGGCGTCGACTGTCAGGGCAAAACCGCTGGGAACTTCGATGCCCGCCGAGCCGAACTGTCCGATCAATTCACCCAGCGAGGCGTTTTTGCCGCCGACCTGGGGCAGATCGGAAAGCCCCAGGGCTGATAGGTGTGCAAGGTATTTCATAAGTTTCGCCCCCCGGAAAGTAGAATGTCTTTGAGCTGCGATGCGTGCTTGCAGCTCAAAACCTGTTGCAGTTTATTGAATATGTTTCAGTTTATATTGGCAGTCGGAAAATAAACTACGGGAGCGGACAATATGCGTGTTGCTGTCTATTTTCTCTCTGATGGAACGGCGCTGACTGCCGCCGCTCTGGGGCGCAGTCTGCTGACGCAGTTTCAGGGGATCGACTTTGAGCTGCACACCTTTCCCTTCATTGACACCCCGGAAAAAGCCCGCAGCTGGATCGATGAGCACATCGCCCCGCGCGGCTCTGATGAGATACGGCCGCTCGTCCTCTACACGCTGGCCGACCCCAAAATCGCCGAGATCATCAGCGCCGCTCCGGTGCTCGATCTGAATATCTTCGGCAGCTTCATCGGCGCGCTGGAGCGGCATCTGGGGCGGCCGTCATCGCCCCGCATCGGGCAGAGCTACGGGATTGCACAGAGCGAGGACTACGAGCGGCGCATCGCTGCGATTCACTTCACGCTCGACCACGACGACGGCCTGCAGAGCGAGGACTACGCCCACGCCGACCTGATTCTGGCCGGAGTCTCGCGCACCGGCAAGACCCCGACCTCGCTCTACCTCGCCATGCAGTTCGGCCTGTGCGTGGCCAACTACCCCTTCACCGAGGAGGACTTCTCCCGGGGCCGTCTGCCCGGCGTGCTGCGCCAGAACGCCGGCAAGACGGTCGGGCTGACCACCACGCCGGAGCGCCTCCAGGCGCTGCGCGCCAACCGACACGACAGCGCCGGCTACTCGGGGCTGCGCCGCTGCACCTACGAACTCGGCGAGGCCGATGCGCTGATGCGGGGGGCGGGCATTGCGGTCTTCGACAGCACCGAGTTTTCGATTGAGGAAATCTCGGCGCGCATCCTGGTGCGGTTTGGCTACAGGGGCAAATAGCCCGAGCCCGCCGCAAGCCCTCCCAGCCATTGTTCCGGCTGGCAGCTGCGGCGAAACCCTCAGCGCAGCAGGCGCTCAAACTCGACGCCGAGGCCGCTGCGGGCCGGCCCCAGGGCGGTTGATCGACGCTCGCCGAACAGCCTGGTCTCGGTCCCGCTGCGGCGGAATTTCACCCCGCCGCTCAGCCGGGCGTGTCGGTCGACCGACACGCTGCGGCGGTATTCGGTGTAGGGGCTCAGCAGTCCCTCAAAGGCGATCAGTCCGTAGCTGGCATTCATCGAGAGGCTGCGCTGAGGCGGCGCCGCACCGATGCCGCCCCACTGCGATGGGTCGATGCGCTCGAGGGCGTCGACCCGCCCCCTGCTCCACTCGGGCCCGATGCGCAGCGCCAGCCCCCGCCCGCCGGGTCTTGGCATGATCTGAAACCGCACCCCGGCGCTCCACTCCTCAACGCCCTCGCCGCTGTGGACCCCCAGCCAGTGCAGATCGGCATCCAGACCCAGGCGCCTGTTCGGCGAATTCGTCCGCAGTTTGCCCGTGAATTCAACGCCCGTGCCGCCGAGGCCGTCGCCGATGTCCTGGCGCAGCGAGATCCGGCCGCTCGGCGCCGTCTTCCAGCGGTTCCCCCTGTCGCTGCCGGACCACTCCAGCCCGATCCGATGCTGCTGGATGTCCGATTTCAGTTTGGAGATGCTGGGCAGGTCGGGGTTTCGACCGGTCTGCAGGGTGTTGCTCCCGATGCTGCCGGTCAGCGCCAGCCCGGCCCGGCCGTCTGCGGGAATCAATTCAGTGCGCCAGCTGACCAGCAGCAGATTCAATGACAGGTCGACTGTGTTCTGCGCGGCATCGCTCTCGGGGAATATCAGCTCCCCGGAGCCGCCGCCGAGCGTCAGCTGCAGCTCCCATCTGTCGAATGCCTTCTGGACGTAGGGCATCACCTTGGTCAGCTCGGTCTTGAGCCTGGAGTCGCGGCCCTCAATGTCGTAATCCATGTAGGCATCGCTCTGCGACACGGTTATGCCGAACAGCGCACCTCCCGGCCTCAGCCTGTAGTCCCATCCGAGCCAGATCGAATCGAGCGTGCTGTCATATCCGTAGGTGTTCGACTCCCCGGAGAGCGCCCGCTTTTCGGCGCGCCCCCAGACCGCCCAGCCGTTGGGCCGGGCTCGGTTGCGGGCGCGGGTGCGGGCGGTGTAGCTGAAGGCGCTGATGAAGGCGGCGTCGGAGCCCTCGGCGCTGCCGCGGCGGGCGGATGCGGGCAGGCTGTTCGACAGCCCTGCGGCGCCGAACCCTGGGGCGCCGCCCGGATTCAGCCCGAACCACCCGCCGGGCGGACGGCGATCCGCCCCCTCCCGCCAGCCGTGCCGCAACGCATCGGACATTGCGGCGTCGTCGGCCCGGGCGGCGCCGGCGCCGAAGTCAAAGCTGCGCCCGGCCAGGGTTGCCGAACGTCCTGAGGGGGGAGACACCAGGCGGGCCTCGATGACGCTGCGGGTGCTGCCGAGCTCGGCTGCGGCGATCGCACCCAGAAGGCCCTGCACGGCGCTGCTCAAGCTCGCCTCATCGTTGTCGGTCACCAAGACCTCCACCCGGTCGGACAGGCGGCCATAGCCCGCATCGTCTGATGTCGCCGTCACCCGGATCGGCGCCTTGTCCCTGGCCGCCAAATCGCCCCAGTCCTCGGCGGCGTATACGACCACAGTCCGGGGGGTGTTCCAGGTCGATGCGTCAAAGTACAGGACATTCTGATTGCCGTCGGCTGCGGTGTCGACATCGAGCGTGATGTCGGCGTTGGCCGACTGCACCAGCGTCACCGTGACCTCTGCCGCAGGCAGGGTGCGCAGCTCAATCGTGAAGCGGCCGCTCTCCCCCTCGTCAATGTCCAGACTCTTGGTTGAGAGCACCAGCCCCGGCGAGTCGTTTTCGTTGACCAGAACGGTCACTTGGTCCGTCAGGTCGGCGTAGTCGCCGCCGGCGGTGTTGAGCGTGATTCTGGCGGTGTCCCTGAGCGCATCGTCATCCTCGGCGGCTCGAACCGTGAAGAACTGGACGGTATTCCAGTTTTCTGTCGTGAAGTTGAGGGTGCTCTCATCGACCGTCACGTCGGTGTTGTCCGGCTGGACAATCGTCACGGTCACATTCGTGGAGGGCCGGGTGCCCAGGCGCACCTGGAAACGGGCGCTGTCGCCCTCCTCGACACTCAGGCTCTTCGCTGAGAACAGCAGGCCCAGCGTGTCGATGTCGCTCACGGAGACGCCCACGCTGTCGATCACCTGCCTGTAGTCGCCCCCCGTCGCCGTCAGCGAGATGCTCGCAGTGTCCGAGAGGGCGTCGTCGTCCCGGATCGTTATGACCCTGATGCTCTGAGGGTCCCTCCAGTTTTCGGTCGTGAAGGTCAGGGCGGTCACCCCGACCGTCACATCGGTGTTGGCCGGCTGGACGATCGTGACGTCAACCGCCGATGAGGGCCGGGTTGCCAGCCGAACATCGAAGCTGGTGCTGGAGCCCTCGATGAGGCGGATGCGCTCCTCTGAGAAGACCAATCCCGGCTTGTCGTCATCCTTCACCGAAATGCGCACGCTGCCGGACACGCCGTCGTAACCCCCGCCCGCCGCACTCAGCGAGACGCTCGCAGTGTCTGCAGAGGTGTCAACATCGTGACCCGCCCTGATCCGAACGTTCTTGGCGGTTCTCCAGTCGCTGGCCGAAAAGCTCAGCGTGGTGTTCTCGACCGTCACATCGGTGTTGTCCGGCTGGGCGATGCTGACGTTGACCGTCGCTGCGGGCTGGGTGCTCAGGCGCACTGTGAAAATCCCGCTCGAGCCCTCGTCAATCTCCAGGTCTTGCGTCGAGAGAATCATCCCCGGCGAGTCGTTGTCGGCCACCGAGACCGTCACGCTGCCGGTGACGCTGTCATAGCCTCCGCCCGAGGCGCTCAGCGCCACATCCGTCCGATTCAGCTGGGAGTCGTCATCCTGGGATGCACTGACCGTGACGTTCTGTTCAGCATTCCAATCGTCAGTCATGAAGGTCAGCGAAGTCGTTCCGACCGTCACATGGGTATTGCTCGGCTGGGCAATCGTGACGGTGACCGTCGATGAGGGACGGGTCGCCAGACGCACCGTGAATAAACCGCTCCCGCCCTCCCTAATCCCCAAGCTCCTCGGCGACAGGATCAGACGCGCTGTGTCGTTTTCCCTCACCGTGACGCTCACGCTGACGCTCACGCTGCCGTAGTCTCCGCCCGCCGCCCTCAGTGCGATGTTCGCAATGTCTTCGATGGTGTCGTCATCCTCGGCCGCTCTGACTTCAACGGTCTGTGCGGTGCTCCAGTTTTCGGTGGTAAAGCTCAGGGAGGTCTCATCGACCGACACATCCGCATTGCCGGCTGCGGCAACAGAGACCGTCACCGTCGCCGAGGGCCTGGTGGTCAGACTGATTGTGAGCGGGCTGCTCGACCCCTCCTCGACCTCCAGCTCTCGCGTCGACAGCGCCAGCCCCGGCGTGTCGGTGTCGCTCACCGTGAGCGTCACGCTGCCGGACACGCCGGCGTAGTCCCCGCCCGCCGCCGACAGCGAAATGGGCACCGTCTCTGCCATGGCGTTGTCATCCTCGACCGCACTGAGCGAGACGCTCTGGGGGGTGTTCCAGATGTCGGGTGCGAAGGTCAGCGAGGTGGTCTCCACCGTCACATCGGAGTTGGCCGGCTGGGCGATGCTGACGGTGACCGTCGCCGAGGGTCGGGTGGCCAGCCAGACCGTAAAGCTGCCGCTCGTGCCCTCGAGAATGCCGGGACTGCTCGTCGAGAAGCTCAGGCCCGGCGTGTCGTCCTCGCTTGACACGATCTCCACGCTGCCGGTCTCCCCGGCGTAGTCCCCTCCCGAGGCCGACACGGTGATGTCCGCAGCCGGGTCGACGATCGCATCGTCGTCGTGCTCGACGCGCACCGTCACGGTCTGGTCGACGTTCCAGTTGTCGGTTGTGAAGCTCAGCGCGTTCTGATCGCCCGCAGTGGCGCTGTCGGTGTCCAGCCTGATATCGGTGCCATCGGGCAGCGTCAGACTGATCGTCACCGCTGAGGAGGGCCGGGTTTCCAGTCGAACATCAAAGCGGTCGCTGCTTCCCTCCTCGATGCTGAGCGAGTTCTCTGAGAGGACCAGACCCACCGTGTCGTTCTCGGTCACCGTGACCGTCACGCTGCCGGTCAATCCGGCGTAGTCTCCGCCCGAGGCGGACACGGCGATGTCTGCGGGCGGGTCGCTGACGGCATCGTCGTCCTTGTCGGCGTATACCGTCACCATCTTGTCAGTGTTCCAATCGTCGGCCGTGAAGCTCAGCCTGATCTGATCACCGGTGGTGTCGGCGTCGGTGTCCACCCTCAGATCCGCACCGTCGGGGACGGTCAGCGTGACCGTGACATCGTCGGAGGGTGCGGACTTCAGCCGCACCGCAAAGCTGCCATTCCCCCCCTCCGTCAGAGCCAGCCTCTGCTTCGAGATGATCAGTCCGGTCTCGTCGGTCTCTCTGACCGACACGGCGACGCTGCCGGAGACTGTGCAGTCGCACAGCCTGCCCTCCGTAACCGTCATGCTGACGAGGGAGGCCGGCTCGCTCACGGCATCGTCGTCCTCGGCCGCGCGCACCGTGACCTGCTGGGCGGTCTCCCAATTGCCGGTGGTGAAGGTCAGCGTGTTCTGATCGCCGTTGGTTTGCGCATCGGTGTCGACCTTCAGATCAGCGTTGCCGGGCTGCTCCAGGGTCACCGTGACAGTGGAGAGCGGGCGCATGCTCAGGCGAACGTTGAAATTTCCGCTGCCGCCCTCTTCGATGACCAGGCTGGGGGTCGATAGGATCAGTTCCGCCCTGTCGTTTTCTATGACCTTGACGGACACATTGCTGGTCATGCCCGCCGAGTCAGCGCCTGATCCGGTCAGCACGAGGGTCGCAGTGTCGTGGAAGGCATCGTCGTCCTCGGCGCCCCTCAACCACACAAACCGGTCTCTGTTCCAGTTTGAATCGGTGAACTCCAGCGTAGACGGGGCGAACATCACATCGGAATTTCTGTTGTTCTCGGATTGCGCCAGTGCAACGCTGACATCGCCGCTGGGCCGGCGATTCAGCCTGACCCTGAATGAGGCGGGGCCGCCCTCGGGGACGTTCACAGGCGTCCCTGTGAGCACCATGGCCAGCGCCGGGGGTTCGCTGATGTAGACCGTAACGGATTCGGGCAGTCGGGCGGGAAAGCCCTCACCCGTCCACTCATACCAGATAAAGGTGATCTCGCTCTTGCTGTCGTCGTCCCGGGCGGCGTTGACGGTCACGACTTTGCAGCCGGGCCAATCTTCGTGCCTGTAGATGATTTGCGTCGGGCTGAAGGTCACATCGTGATTCCGCCTGACGTCATGGCGCAGATTGATCGTGACATTCTTGCCGGGCTCCGGCCGGGCCGATGTCCTCAAGGAGAAGGTTCCCGACTCGCCCTCGGTGATCCTGACCGGTTTTTTGCACGGGCGGACGGTGTGGGCGTGCAGCTGAATGGCGGTGATCAGCAGCACCAGCAGCACCAGCAATTTTTTCGGATCAACGAAGTTTCTGGGAACGGGCATTTCTCGGGACATCAGCGCCCTACGCCGCCCTCAGGCTGCGGTCGACGGCCAGTCCGCCAGAACCGCCTTGCCTGAGACAAAAACCGGACTTGGGGGGCGGCGCTGAATCCGACTGTTCGCTCTGACCCATCTGAAGCCTGAGCGCTGCTTCAGCCCCTTCATTGCGTCAGGTGTTCGCGCAGGAACTCCCCCAGATTCAGCATGGCGCTGTCGGCCTCCTCCAGCAGCGGCCAAAAGCGCTGCCAGACGTGGATCATGCCCTGCCAGACCTCGCAGCTCCAGTTCTCGACCGAGGCGGCTTTGAGCTGATCGATCAGCAGCAGGCTGTCGCGGTAGAGCACCTCGTCGTCGCCGACCTGGATCAGCATCGGCGCCAGCCCTTTGAGCGGGCCGTAGAGCGGCGAGACCTGGACGTCCCGCGCATCGAGGTCGCCCCGGTACATGTCGCCGAACCGACCCAGCAGATCGAGGTTGAGGGTGCGGTCCTGCGTGAGTCCCTGCGGGTGCCCCGAGGTCTCATAGCCGTCCACGTCCAGATCGAGCCAGGGCGAGAGCATGGCGCCGGCGCTCGGCTGAACCGGATGACCCTCGGCGGCGAGGCGCTGCATCAGCACCAGCGTCAGCCCGCCGCCGGCGGAGTCGCCGGCAATGGCCAGCGGCTCCCCGGGGTGCAGCTCAGCCAGGGCGTCCCAGGCGGTGCGGGCGTCATCGCTGGCGGCCGGTGCGCAGTACTCCGGAGCCAGGCGGTAGTCCAGCAGGTAGACCGTCGCACCAGAGGCCTGCACCAGGCGCGCGCCAATGCCCCGGTGCGAGCTGGGCGAGCCGATCACGTAGCCGCCGCCGTGCAGGTAGAGCACGACCCCCTGTGCCTGTGCGCCCCCCGCGCGCGGCTCGATGCGCAGTGCACCCCGCCCGCCGAGCGTCGTCGGGGACTCGATCAAATCTTCCGGAAGCCTGAAGCCGGCGCTGCGCTGGTCCATGCCGGCTCGCATGTCCTCGACCGAGGGGATCTGATCGGGTCTGGCCACCGGCGGCAGCAGGGCGAGCACCTGCTCGAGGCCCTCGGGCGAAGTGGTCTGGGGGAATGTCTGGATGCTCACTTCGGGGTCTGCTCGCAGCGGTTGGCATCCCCTCCGCAGATGTCGCACTGCTCCAGGCTGCCCTTGCAGTTGCCCGAGATCGGTTTGCGACCGAGCAGCGGCCCCACTGCCATGGCGAGAAATGCGGCGAGAAAGGCAACGGCGACCCCTATCCAGACAGCAATCATGAGCCCCTCCGACCCTGCGTCAGCGCGCCTATTTTATGCACCTGAGCTCAAAGAATATACGGCTCCGCAGCCGGGGTGATCTCAGGCTCCAACAACCCCTCGCCGGTGCGCCAAACAAGCACCGCCGCAATGCCCTCCCGCTCGGCCAGACTGCGGGCGCGCTCGGGGCCGAGAACCGCCAGGGCGGTGGCATAGCCGTCGGCGCTCATGCAGTCCCCGGCGATGACGGTGACCGAGGCGGCATGCTGCACGGGGGCTCCGGTGGTGCCGTCCAGCAGGTGGCCGTACATCCGCTCTTCGTATACGAAGAAGTTGTTGTAATCGCCCGAGGTGGCGATGGCCCCGCCCTCGGGCAGCGTCAGGCGGAGCATCGGCACCGCCCCGCCGCCCGGGTTCTGCACGCCCAGCACCCACTGTGCGCCCGAGGCATTGCGGCCGGAGGTGCGCAGCTCGCCGCCGATCTCGGCGATGAAGTCGCGAATGCCCGCATCGAGCAGCGCCTCGGCGAGGCGGTCGACGGCATAGCCCTTGGCAATGCTCGAGAGGTTGAGACGCATGCCCGCCGGCAGCAGCGCCTGGCCCGGGCGGCGCTCAATGCGGTGCATGCCGGTCAGAGCCCGCGCGGCGTCGAGCGCATCGGCATCGGGCGGCTGAAATCGCACCGGCCCCGGGCCAAACCCCCACAGGTCGATGACCGGCCCCAGGGTGATGTCATAGACCCCGCCGGTCTGGCGGTGCAGCAGCCCGGCAAAATCCAGCAGAACCGCCAGCTCGGCATCGACATCGGCCCAGCCGCTGCCCGCCTTCCGCTCCAGGCGGCTGATGGCCGAGTCGGCGTCCCAGTTGGAGGCCAGCGCATTGATGCGCACCAGCTCGGCCTCAATGCGGCGCCGAACCTCTTCGCTGCCGAGCGCCCCGCCGTGCCACTGCACCGAGTAGCTGGTGCCCATGGTCGGCCCCGAGATGCGCTGCTGCGTGGGAGCACAGCCGGCCAGAACCAGACCGGCCAGCAGTCCCGCAGCACAGCACGACAGCAGGCGGTGCGCACACCGGGTGCGCCGGCTCATCCGCCAAAGTCGTCGAGCAGGATGTTGTCCTCGCCGACCCCGAGCTCGTCGAGCATGGTCAGCACGGCGCTGTTCATCATCGGCGGGCCGCAGAGGTAGTACTCGCAGTCCTCCGGAGCGGGATGGCTGTTGAGGTAGTTCTCGAGCACCACCTGGTGAATGAAGCCGGTGTGCCCCTTCCAGTTGTCCTCGGGGAGCGGGTCGGACAGGGCGACGTGCCAGTCGAAATTGTCGTGCTCGGCGGCGAGCCGGTCGAATTCATCGACGTAGAACATCTCCTTGATGCTGCGGGCGCCGTACCAGAAACTCATCTTGCGGGTGCTGTTGAGCCGCAGCAGCTGATCGAATATGTGCGATCGCATCGGCGCCATGCCGGCCCCGCCGCCGATGAAGACCATTTCGGCATCGGTGTCCTTGGCGAAGAAGTCGCCGAAGGGGCCGAACACGGTCAGTTTGTCGCCCGGCTTGAGGTTGAAGATGTAGGAGGACATCTTTCCGGGCGGAATGCCGGTGCTGCCCGGCGGGGGCGAGGCAATGCGGATGTTGAACTTGAGGATTCCCAGCTCCTCGGGGTAGTTGGCCATCGAGTAGGCGCGCACGGTGGGCTCATCGAAGTCGGCGATGTTGTCCCAGACATTGAAGCGCTCCCAGTCGCCGTGAAACTCCTTCTCGATGTCAAATTCGCGGTAGTCGGCGCGATAGGGCGGGATTTCCATCTGCACATAGCCGCCGGCGCGAAAATTGACGACCTCACCCTCGGGCAGTTTGAGCACCAGCTCCTTGATGAAGGTGGCGACATTGTGGTTGGAGATCACCTCGCACTCCCAGCGCTTGACCCCGAATACGTCGTCCGGAACGGTGACGCGCATGTCGCGCTTGACCGGAACCTGGCAGGCCAGCCGCCAGTTTTCGCGCAGCTCGCGGGTGGTGAAGTACTGCACTTCGGTCGGCAGGGCGCTGCCGCCGCCCTCGAGCACCTGACAGCGGCACTGGGCGCAGGTGCCGCCGCCGCCGCAGGCCGAGGACAGATACAGCCCCTCGCCCGCCAGGGTGCCGAGCAGCTTGTCGCCGCCATTGACCTCGACGGTCTTCTCGCCGTTGAGCTCCAGCGTGACCGCCCCGCTGCTGATCAGCCAGGAGCGCGCCAGCAGGATGACGCCGACCATCAGCATCACCAGGCCGGTGAAGGCTCCGACCCCGAGCAACACCTCCAGCTGGCCGGCCAGGTTCACAGGCTGATGCCGCCGAAGGACAGGAAGCCGAAGCACATCAGGCCGGTGGCGATGAAGGTGATCCCCAGCCCCCTCAGCCCGGCCGGGACATCGCTGTACTTGAGCTTTTCGCGCACGGCCGCCAGCAGCACGATGGCCAGCGCCCACCCCACCCCGGCGCCGAGGCCGTAGACCACGCTCTCGCCGAAGGCGTAGTCCTTCTCAACCATGAACAGCGAGGCGCCCAGAATTGCGCAGTTGACCGTGATCAGCGGCAGGAACACGCCCAGGGCGTTGTAGAGCGCCGGGACGAAGCGGTCGAGGAACATCTCCAGCACCTGCACCGCCGCAGCGATGACGCCGATGTAGGTGATCAGGCCGACAAAATCCAGCGAAACCCCGGGCAGTCCCGCCCAGGCCAGAGCGCCGTCTCGCAGCAGCAGGTTGTAGAGCAGGTTGTTGAGCGGGACCGTCAGCCCCAGCACGACGACCACGGCGGCGCCCAGCCCCAGCGCCGTGTCGATGCGGCGCGAGATCGCCAGGAAGGTACACATGCCCAGGAACACCGTCAGGGCGATGTTTTCGATGAATACCGAGGTGATGAACAGCGAGAGGTAGTGCTCCATGGATCAGTCCCCCACCGGCGCCGGTGCGGTGTGCGGGGCGATGCGGTACTGCGGTTCCTCAACCTGCTCCGCATCCCGCTGCCGCAGCGCCCAGATAAACGCACCGATGATGAAGAACGAGCAGCTCGGCAGCAGCAGAAAGCCGTTCGACGGATACCAGCCGCCCTCGGTCGTCAGCGGCAGGATGGTGAAGCCCATCAGCTTGCCGGCGCCGAACAGCTCGCGCACCACGGCGACCGCGATCAGCACGACGCTGTAGCCCAGGCCATTGCCCAGCCCGTCGACGAAGCTGATCCCCGGCGGGTTCTGCATCGCAAACCCCTCGGTGCGCCCCAGCACGATGCAGTTGGTGATGATCAGGCCGACGAACACCGAGAGCTGCTTGCTGATGTCGGGTGCGTAGGCCTTGAGGATCTGGTCGACCACGATCACCAGCGAGGCGATGATGGTCATCTGCACGATGATGCGGATGTTGGTCGGGGTGTGGTTGCGAATGGTCGAGACCAGGGCGTTGGCGCAGGCGGCGACCGCGGTCAGGGCGGCGCACATCACCAGCGTGACGGTCAGCGACGAGGTCACTGCGAGCGCCGAGCAGATCCCCAGAATCTGCAGGGCGATCGGGTTTTCCGAGAAGATGGGTTTGGTCAATACCTCGCGATAGCGGTTCATGAAGCGCCCTCCTCTCTCTGTGCACCCTGCCCCAGCCGCACCAGCAGGGCGCCGAAACCGGTCTCTCCCAGCCAGAAGCGCACCATATTGGTGACGCCGCGGCTGGTCAGCGTCGCCCCGGCCAGGCCGTCGACTTGGTATATCGCCTCGGGGGCGTCGGCGTCCACCTGCCCCTTGATGACCTCGATGAGCAGGTCGCCATCGGCCCCGCGCAGGGTTTTGCCGCGCCACTTGGCGCGCCAGCTGGGGTTGTCGACCTCGCCGCCGAGGCCGGGGGTCTCCTTGTGCTCGTAGAACACCAGGCCGTCGACGCGCTCCAGGTCTCCCGAGAGTGCGATGTAGCCGTAGAGCGTGCCCCACAGCCCGTAGCCCCGCACCGGCAGCACCAGCGATTCCAGAGCGCCGGCGTCGTCCCTGAGCAGGTAGACGCTGGTGAGGTTCTCGCGCCGGCGCAGCAGAGCCGGGTCGCCCCCGGACGGCAGCGCGATCGAGGTCTCGGCGTCGCGCGCCAGCTTGCGGGCGTCGAGCTTGAGCGGATCCCCGGGATAGTCATCGATGAATTCGCCGCTCTCGAGGTCGACGACCCGCACCTCAAAACGCGAGAACTCGGCCTCGATGTCGGCGCCGTCGGAAAAGCGTCCCGCCGCCTGCAGCACGCTGCGCTTGCGCTCGATCAGGGCGTTGGCCTCCTGCAGCGGGCGCAGCGAGACGGCGGTGAAGGAGACCACGACGGAGCACGCCGCACACAGCAGCAGCGCCACCATCAGAGTCTTGCCAATGCTCGGGGTCACGGTGTCGCCCTCAGTCTCTCGGCGCGTGCAGCGCGGATTTTAGCGTTGCGCCGGATGGCGAAGTAATCAAACAGCGGTGCAAACAGATTGGCGAACAGAATCGCAAACATCATGCCCTCGGGAAAGCCCGGATTCATCACGCGGATCAGCACCACCATGAAGCCGATCAGAAAGCCGTAGAACCAGCGCCCGCGGTTGGTGGTCGGGCCGCTGACCGGCTCGGTGGCCATGAATATCAGGCCGAATGCATAGCCCCCCAGGACGATGTGCCAATACCAGGGAAGCGCGAACAGCGGGTTGGTGTCCGAGCCGATCCAGTTGAGCAGGGACGCCGTTGCAATGGTGCCCAGCAGGGTCGCCAGCACGATGCGCCACGAGGCCACCCGGGTGATCAGCAGGAAGGCGCCGCCCAGGGCGATGGCCAGCGTCGAGACCTCGCCGACCGAACCCGGCAGCACGCCGAGGAAGGCGTCCATCCAGCTGAACTCGGCGCTGATGCCGGCGAGTCCGTCGGTCGCCCCGATGCCCAGGGGCGTGGCCTGGGTGTAGCCGTCCACGGCAACCCAGACGTGGCTGCCGGACCACTGCGCCGGATAAGCCAGGTAGAGAAAGGCGCGCCCCGTCAGGGCGGGGTTGAGGAAATTCTTGCCGGTGCCGCCGAATATCTCCTTGCCGATGACGATGCCGAAGCTGATGCCCAGGGCGACCTGCCAGAGCGGCACATCGGGCGGGCAGCACAGCGCAAACAGCACCGATGAGACGAAGAAGCCCTCGTTGATCTCGTGCCGGCGCACCACCGCAAAGAGGATCTCCCAGAACGCCCCGACCATGAAGGTCACCGCGTAGATCGGCACGAAGTGAACGGCGCCGTAGACCAGGCAGTCCCAGATGCTGTCGGGGCTGCTGCCGCTCAGCAGGCCGATGACCCAGGCCTGCAGCCCGTCGCCGAGCAGCTCCGGGTTCCCCATCAGCGCCGAGTTGGCCTGCCAGCCGACGTTGTACATGCCCCAGAACATCGCCGGAAAAGTCGCAAACCACACCAGCACCATGATGCGCTGCATGTCGACGCCGTCCCGGATGTGGCTGGCACCGGTGGTGCGCGCCCCCGAGGACAGCACAAAGTTTTCGACGGCGTCCCAGGCCGGATACCACTTCTCCAGCGGGGCGCCCGGCTGGAAGCGCTCGGCAAACTTCTCGACGAATTCCCGGATCACAGCTCATCCTCCATGCGGTTGAGCACCGAGCGCAGGATCGGGGCGAATTCATACTTGCTGGGGCAGACAAAAGTACACAGGGCGAGGTCCTCCTCGATGAGCTCGAGCCCGCCCAGCTGCGACAGCAGCTCGATGTCGCCGGTCACCAGCGCCTTCAGCAGCGGGGTCATCAGCAGGTCGTGGGGGGTGACTTCCTCATACTGCCCGACCGGCAGGATGGCGCGCTCGCCGCCGCCCCTGAGCGTGCTGAAGGCGTGCAGGCGCCGGCCCAGCAATTTGCCGGCAAACACCCCCAGCTTGGAGTACTCGCCCCAGCCGGGACGGGCCCAGCGCATCAGCTGCCGCTCGCCGCCCTCGGCGATGACGCTGACCTGGCGGTGCGAGCGGCCCAGATAGGCCATGGGGCCGGCGGCACGGTGCCCGCTCAGGGGCGATCCGGAAATGACGCGCCAGCTGCCGTCCTCAAGGTTGCCGGCGAGCAGATCCGCCGTTGCGGCGCCCATCCGGGTGCGCACCAGCCTGGGCTGGTGCACCCCGGCGCCGCCCAGGGCGATGCGCCGCTCGACCGAGAGGCGACCCTGCATCAGGGTGCGCCCCAGGGCTGCGACCTCGACGGCGTCGATGCTCCAGTTGACGTGCTGCGGGGTGGCCGGCGACAGAAAGTGCATGTGGGTGCCGGACAGCCCCGACGGATGCGGGCCGGAAAACTCGACCTGATGCACGCGCGCATCGGCGCTGCCGCCCAGCGCCCCCAGTCCCGGTGCGCGGCAGACGTAGACCGGGAACTCGCCCAATCTCAGCAGGAGTTTCAGGCCCAGCTGGAAGGGCTCGTCCTCCCCGGCGAGCAGCATCTCGGCCGAGGCGCCGAGCGGCTCGCTGCTGCAGGCGTTGACGAACAGCGCCGCCGGGCGGGTTCCCGGGGTCGGCACGCGCCCGTAGGGGCGCTGGTGCAGGGCGCACCAGATCCCGGTCTCAATCAGATAACTTTGAGCCGCATCGGCGTCGAGGGCGTCAATGGCGCCGCCGTCGCGGGTCGGAAACTCGACGAATGACTCATCTTCATCGAGGTCGATGATGAGCGAGAGAAACACGCGCTTGCGCCCCCTGTTGATCGCCCGCACCACGCCTCCTCCGGGGGCGGTGTAGCGCACGCCGGGATAGCTCTTGCACTCGAACAGCAGCGCTCCGCAGGCGACCTTGTCGCCCTCCTCGACGTGCAGGGTCGGGCGCATGCGGGGGTAGTCGGGGCCGATGACCGCAACCGAGGAGACGGCCTGATCGACGGGTTCGGCATCGCTCGCAAGTCCGCCGAGAACCGGAACATCAAGCCCTCGGCGAATGTCGATTTTTTCTATGTCGCTGACCGGATGCGCAGTGCTCATGAAGGGTTAATATTCCCGCCGCATCCTTTGGCGGTGCGCATTATATAGAGCCGTCTGTGTCTGCCTGGACTGGCAGAGCGCACCCGCTGTCCTGAGGTCGGCCTAGGGGCTGTGCATCCGCCCCAGCGGAGTCGGCGTCCGCTTTTTCGGGTCTCCTCATCCCCGAGCCCCTCTTCCCGTCGCAGATTTTGCACCGGCTGGACAGCCCGCTGGATCGGCTCCTGTCGCTGTAAAACTCTGCGGCCGGCTTCAGCCCCCCGCACCCGCAGCACAGAGCCGGGCGCTCTCTGCGGTCATACCCGCAGGCCGGTCGCCTGATTCGGCTGAATGCACCGCCCCGATCATTGGGGAGCACGGGCCGCCCGGTCTTTTGCCAGCTGCGCTCGGCGCTGGTTCGGTTGATGTTGAGAAGCAGCTCCGGGGCTTCCCGCTCGGCCCGCCTGATCTGACTGAACTCTGCGGCATTCGCCCGCCGCTTCTTCCTGTGGCTGGACAGCAGGACGATCTCGCCGTCCCCGGCCTTCATGCGCTCATAAACCCCCCAATTGACCGGGTTTCTCCTGTGCGCACTCATCCTCTCTGTCAGCGTCATCCTGGTCTGGCCGATGTAGAAATGGCCGTCGCTGAAATTGATCCGGTAGACCTTGAACATCAGGGCAAAGCCGGGCGCCGCTGCTCGACTGCGAAGCCCTGGCGTTGTCCCCGATCTGATGTGCCGGCTGAAAACCGCAAAACCGCAGGCTTTAGACACGATCCGCCGGCAGTTTCAGCCGCTCGACGCCGAGTATGGCCTGCGCCATGCGGAACAGCTGCCAGCAGTAGCCGTATTCGTTGTCGTACCAGGCGTAGAGCACGCAGCGCTGCCCCTCGGCGATGGTGGCCTGGGAATCCAGCGCGACGGCGTAGTGCGAGCCGACAAAGTCGGTCGAGGCGGCGTCCGGCGAGGCGGTGTAGTCGAGGATGCTGCTGTAGCGCGAGTGCAGCGCCTGCTGGCGCAGGTGCTCGTTGACGGTTTTGCGGTCGACCGGTCGGCCGAGCTCGAGGTTGAGGATGGCCAGCGAGACGTTCGGGGTCGGGACGCGAATGGCATTGCCGGTGATGCGTCCCGACAGCTGCGGCAGGGCCTTGGCGACGGCGCTGGCCGCCCCGGTTTCGGTGATGACCATGTTCATCGGGGCGCTGCGCCCGCGGCGCGATTTGTCGTGGTAGTTGTCGGTGAGGTTCTGGTCGTTGGTGTAGGCGTGCACAGTCTCGATGTGCCCGTGCATGACCTCAAACTCGTCGTGGACGATTTTCAGCAGCGGCACGATGGCGTTGGTGGTGCAGCTCGCCGCCGAGACGACCTTTTCCCCGTCGCCGAGGGTTTCGTGGTTGATGCCGTAGACCAGGTTGGGCAGGTCGCCCCGCCCGGGCGCCGTCAGCAGGACGCGGTCAATGCCGGGGCACTTGAGGTGCCGCTCGAGGCCGGTTCGGTCGCGCCAGACGCCGGTGCTGTCGATCATCAGCGCATTGCTGATCCCCAGGGATTCATAGTCGATCGAGTCCGGGCCGCCGTCGACGTCGATGAAGCGCACCGGATTGCCGTTGATGACGAGCGACTCCAGCTCCTCGTCGATGCGGATCGTGCCGCGGAATGAGCCGTGCACCGAGTCGCGCCGCAGCAGGCTGGCGCGCTTGATCAGATCCTCCTCGGGGGCGCCTCGCTTGCGGATGCAGACCGCGCGCAGCCTAAGCTGCGAGCCGCCCTCCTCGACCAGCAGCCGCGCCATCAGGCGGCCGATCCGGCCAAAGCCGTAGATCACCACGTCGCGCGGCGGCGGCACCTCGCCGGCCTCGCCTATGACCTCGGTGAGCTGCTCCCGCAGCCAGGCGCCCTGATCGATCTCGAGGTCGGGGGATTCGGCCGCAAGCGCCATGTGCCGGACGGTCAGCTGCCCCAGATCGATGACCGAGGGGCGCAGCGGGAGATCCTTCAGAGCCAGCAGCAGCGAGTAGCTCTCAAACTCGCTCAGCTCATTGCGCTCGATCTGGCGCACGAAGCGGTGCATCTTCATGATGTCGATCGACGAGCGGTTGACCAGCGAGCGGTTGTAGATCTGGACGCAGACGCCCCGCCGGTGCAGCGCCCCGACGATGGGCACCATGTTCTCGGCCAGCGCTTCCCGCTCGCCCCAGTCCGCCAGATAGTCCGCCGGCCGCTCTCGGGGTTGTCTGCTCAACGCTCGTAGTAGTGCTTGAGGTGGTGGGCCGCATCGCCGAGGATTTGATTGGCCGCAGTCAGGCGCTTGAAGTAGTGGCCGATGGCCATTTCATCGGTCATGCCCATGCCGCCGTGCAGCTGGATTGCCTGCTGGCCGATGTGGCGCCCGGCCTTGCCGACCTGGATCTTCAGCGCCGACGCCGCCTGCGCCTGGTTTTCGCCCGACTGCAGCGCCAGCGCCAGCATCAGCACCAGCGACTTGGTCTGCTCGGTCTCGATGAACATGTCGACCATGCGGTGCTGCAGCACCTGGAAGCTCGAGATCGGCACGCCGAACTGCTTGCGCTCCTTGGTGTACTCGACGGTCAGCTGATAGGCGCGCTCCATGACCCCCGAAGCCTCGGCGCCCAGCCCGAGAATGCCCCAGACCTCAGCCTGGTCGAGGATGGCCATGCCGCCGCCGACCTCGCCCAGAACCGCATCAGCGCCGACCTCGACGTTTTCGAGGGTGATCTCGGCGGCTCTGAAGCCGTCGACGGTGCGGTATTCCTGCAGGCTGAG
Organism: Gammaproteobacteria bacterium AqS3; assembly: GCA_001750645.1. Taxonomy (GTDB): domain Bacteria; phylum Pseudomonadota; class Gammaproteobacteria; order MEIF01; family AqS3; genus AqS3. The sequence continues at coordinate 2,807 of MEIF01000025.1, read as the reverse complement.
CCCGGCGGCGTCCCTGTCAACGAGAAACAGCGTGATGCCGTCCCGGTCATCGGCGCCGCCCGAGCTGCGCGCCGAGACGATCAGCAGATCCGCCGAGCCGGCGTTCAGCACCACCGATTTGCGGCCCGACAGGCGCCAGCCGCCCGAGGCCTCCTCGGCGCCGGTGGTCACGTGGCTCAGGTGATAGCGCCCCGACTCCTCCGAGTAGGCGCTGGCGACCTTGAGCTCGCCCGAGGAGATCCGCCCGATCAGGTCGGCGCGGCGCTCGCTGCGGGTGTCCTGGCGCAGCGCCCCGCCGGCGAAGGCCACGGTGCTCCAGTAGGGCTCGATCACCAGCGCCCGCCCGAAGGCCTCCATCACCAGCATGAGGCCGACCGAGCCGTAGCCGAAGCCGCCGTCCTCGGCGTCGAACGCCACGCCCAGCAGCCCCAATTCGGCGAACTGCGACCAGTGGGCGTCGCTGAAGCCGAGGTCGGAATTGATCAGCGCCCGGCGGGACTCAATGTCGTATTGATCGTCGAGAAATCGGACGATGCTGTCCTGCAGCAGCTTCTGCTCTTCGCTGTAAGAAAAATCCATGAAATGCTCCCTAAACCTAAATTTGTCTGTGCCCGGCGGCGCCTACCTAAAGGCCCAATACCGCCTTGGCGATGATGTTTCTCTGAATTTCATTGGACCCGCCGAATATCGACACCTTGCGGGTGTCGAAATACTTGGGCGCACTGCGCCCGGCAAAGTCCAACCATGAGGGGTAGATGTTGTCGCCGGCGTCGGCCGCCAGCGGCAGTGCGTGATAGCCGGCCGCCTCGACAAAGAGCTCGGTCAGCCGCTGCGTGATGCCGCTGCCGACAATCTTGAGATAGGACGACGCCGGCCCGGGGTTGTCAGCCCCCGCCGCCAGAACCCGCAATTCGCTGTATTCCAGCCCCAGCAGGTCGACCTCGACCTCGGCGACCCGGCGGGCGAAGTCATCCTGCTGCATCAGCGTCTCGCCCCCGGGGACGCTGATCCCGGAGGCCACCCGCTTGAGCCGGGCCAGCTCGTGCTTGCTGGCGGCGACCTGGGCGATGCCGGTGCGCTCATTGCCCAGCAGCGCCTTGGCGCAGGTCCAGCCCTGGTTCTCCTCGCCGATGCGGTTCGCAACCGGAACCCGGACGTCGGTCAGAAACACGTCGTTGACGGGCGCCGAGCCGTCGAGCGTGGTGATCGGGCGGACTTCAATGCCCGGGGAGTTCATGTCGATGAGGAGGAAGGAAATGCCCTGCTGCGGGCGGGCCGCATCGGGATCGGTGCGCACCAGGCAGAACATCCAGTCGGCGTACTGTGCCAGCGTGGTCCAGGTTTTCTGGCCGTTGACGATGTATTCATCGCCGTCCCGAACGGCGCGGGTCTGCAGAGCGGCCAGGTCCGAACCGGCTCCGGGCTCGGAATAGCCCTGGCACCACCAGATATCCAGCGAGAGCGTCCCCGGCAGAAAGCGCCGCTTCTGCTCCTCGCTGCCGTACTTGTAGAGCACCGGCCCGATCATCTTGATGTTGAATGCCAGCAGCGGCGGGGCGCCGGCGGCGGCCATTTCGGTCTGGAATATGTGGCGCTGCATCTGGGTCCAGCCGGTGCCGCCGTATTCGACCGGCCAGTGGATGCCGGTCCAGCCGCGGGTGCAGAGCAGCTTGTGCCAGTTGACGATGTCCTCGCGGCTCAGCGGAGCCCCGCGCAGCTGCTTGTCGCGGAGGTCGGCGGGAAATTCATTGGCGAGAAAGTCGCGGATCTCGTCGCGCAGCGCCAAATCTTCCTGGGTGTAACCTGCTTCCACGGAACCCGCACTGCAAGGCGGCGAGCAAAAATTATAGCCGCTGCCGGTGGCGGCTAAAATTGCCGCCCCCGACCGGCGACCGCGCCCGTGAGCGCTCTGCAACTGCCCCGTCTGCCCGGGGCGACTGGCTCCCAGGAAATCCTCATCCCGCAGCTGGCCGGGGTTGCCCTGGCGGTTGCCCGCAGCGTTCGCCCGGGAGAGACCCTGCTGCTGATCGCCCCGGCAGCCGGCTCCGTCACCGGGCTGATCGAGGAGATCCGCTACTTCGCCGACCCCGACCTTCCGGTGCGCGCCCTGCCCGACTGGGAGCTGCTGCCCTATGACTCCTTCTCGCCGCACCCCGACATCGTGGCGGCCCGGATTCGCACCCTCGCCGACCTGGCGCGCCGGCAGAGCCAGGGCGTGCTGGTGGCGCCGATCACCGCCCTGATGCAGCGTCTGCCGCCGCCCGGGGCGCTGGCGTGGATCGGGCGCTGGAAGCCCGGCGACATGCTCAGGCGCAGCGCCTTCATCAAGCAGCTCATCAGCACGGGCTACGTGCGGGTCGAAAGTGTCGCCGCCGCCGGCGAATACGCCGTTCGAGGCTCGGTGCTGGATGTCTTCATCGGCACGGCCGGCGCCCCGATTCGCATCGAGCTGGACGGCGACGAGGTCGTCAGCCTGCGCCGCTTTGACCCCGAAACGCAGCGCTCCGGCGCCCCCGAGGAGGCGGTGCGGCTGCTGCCCGGGCGGGAGTATCCCTTCACCGAGGCCGCCCGGGACGCCTTTCTGCACCAGTGGCGCTGCACGTTTGAGGGCGAGTCCGAGCGCGCCCCGATCTACCGCCAGGTCGAGGCGGGCATTCCGCCGGCGGGCATTGAGTTCTACCTGCCGCTGTTCTACCCCGAAATGGCCTCCCTGCCCGACTATCTGGGCGAAAACGCCCGCATCGTCGCCCTCGGCGACTGGCGCGCGGCGGCGGACGCCCACTGGAGGCACATCGAGCAGCGCCGCC
>MEIF01000024.1 GCA_001750645.1 Gammaproteobacteria bacterium AqS3 | reverse complement strand
CGACACCCTGCAGTTCAGGCTGTTCAGCGAGCGCCACATCGCCCGCCTCGGCCAGTCCCGCTCCCGCCTCGCCGTCGAGCTGCAGAAGCGCTACTAGGCTGGCCCTTCGGCAGCTGGCCGACCCCTCGGTTCCGACCCCGAGCGGTTCCGGGTCGGCGCCGAGGGGTTCCAGGCGGGCCAGCCCCGCCGCCAAGGAGGGAAGCGGTATGCACTCTGCGGGCTGCCGTCAGGCGAGGTTTGTGGGTCTTATGAGGATAGAGCCCGGATTGCCAAGATGACTCTGCATCAACCAGGCGGAAAGGGCTGCTGCTGCGAAGTGCAGCGAGTGAGTGCGAGTGAAATATGAACGGCCTTTACCTATCGGACGGGAATTTGATAGCCCCCGGTAGCTCCAATTGGATTAGAGCAATGCCGTCGCAGGTATAGGTTGCGGGTTTGAATCCCGACCGGGGACTATCGCTGGCGAGTGTAGCGAAGGATGAGGTTTGGTGCAATGATGCCGGCACTGTTGCTCAATCTGTGCAGAGAGGTTCGAATCCGTCAGCGCCGGGGCTGAATACTCCTCCCGAAAAAATCAGGGCTCAGAGGCTGCGGTCTGCCGCCCGACTTGGACGTCCCCATCCCTCGGCTGGAGGTTGGTGCCCCAGCATCAGCGCCTTGAAGTGCAGGGCATCGTCTTCGTATTTGCAGGCGGCCTTGCCGAGCTTGCTGAACGGATTGGAAGCGGCAAAACCGGCGAATGCCGGCCAAAGGGGGGCAATCGGTCGCGAACAGACACCGCCCGCCTATTGACGGGGATTTGATTGCCCGCCCCGCAGCCCAGTTTCTGTGCGGGTTCTGCCTATTGCGCGGGTATTGATTGGCGCTCCCGATGCACAGTCCCCAGCCGGCCGCCGCTCAGCCTGGGCGTTTTTTGATCAGAACCGTGCGCTCGCCCTGGAACACCAGCTTGTCGTGCTGGTTGACCCCGTAGTGGCGGAAGGTCACCACGCCGCCCTCGTCGTGCTCGGCCGCATCCAGCACCTCGGAGTAGGCGTAGAGCGTGTCGCCGTGCTTGACCGGGGCGAGCAGCTTGATGTTGTCCATGGCGAGCTCGCGGATGGCGTTTTCGGCGGTGTCCTGTGCCGCCAGGCCGATGACCATCGAAATCGTCACCCCGCCGTAGACGATCGACTCGCCGATGGCCGTCCCCGACATCACATCGTCGTTGAAGTGGCCCGAGGCGGAGTTCAGAACCATGTTGCATATCGTCACGGCGTCGCTCTCCTTGACGGTCTTGCCGCGGAAGTGTTTGTAGACATCGCCGACGGCGTAGTCCTCGAAGAACCGCCTGCCCTGAACCTCTGCCGCCTTTGACATGATGCGTCCCTCCTGTATCCCTGTATCCCTGTATCCCTATATCCTGGCGCGTCTGCCGCGCTTGGCGACGATGTTGCTGCGCCGGTAATCAATGACCAGCTCGTCGTGCTGGTTGAAGCCCTCGGTGCACCAAGTGACGATGCCGACGTCCGGGTTGGACGTGCTCTCGCGCTTGTCCAGCACGGTGGAGCGGGCGACGAGCGTGTCGCCCTCGTAGACCGAGCGGTGGTGGGTCAGCTCGTTGATGCCCAGGAACGGCCCGCCTCGCTCCGAGAGATCCTCGACCGACATGCCCAGCACGGTGTTGAACACCAGCAGCGGGTTGACCAGGATCCGGTCGTGTCCGTTGGCCCGGGCGTACTCGGCGTTGAAGTAATTCGGGTTGAAGTGCAGCGTCAGGCAGGAAAACAGAGCGTTGTCGCCGCCGTTCAGCGTGCGCCCCCAGTGGTGCTCGAACACCTGGCCGACTTCGAAGTCTTCGTATTGATTGCCGGGCAGCAGCAGCTTTGCCCTGTCGGCGCCGGGGAAGGGGAGTTTTTCTTTTGATGACATTGGAGTTGGCCCTCCCTGTGAATGCTCGGCTAGGCGCCGTGCTCGGTGCGAATCATATCGGCAGCCTTCTCGCCGATCATGATGGTCGGGGCATTGGTGTTGCCCGAGGAGATCACCGGCATGACGCTGGCGTCGACGACGCGCAGCCCCCTCAGGCCGATGAGCTTCAGCTCGGCATCGACCACGGCCATGTCGTCCCGACCCATTTTGCAGGTGCCGACCGGGTGGTAGACCGTCGTGAAGGTGTCGCGCAGATAGCGCTCGAGCGCGGCTTCCCCGCTCACTTCGGGGCCGGGCTCGACCTCCCGTGCCACCAGCTGCCTCGCTGCCGGCTGGCCGACGATGCGCCGCACCCGCTCGATGCCCCGGCATATCGCGGTGACGTCGCGCGGGTCGGAGAGGTAGTTGGTGTTGACCTCGGGGCGCTGCATCGGGTCGCTGCTGCGGATGAGCACGGCGCCCCTGGAGTGCGGCCGTGCCTGAATCGCCGAGACCGTCATCGAGGGGAAGTCGTCCAGCGCCAGGCCGACGCCCTCCCTGAGGCTGGCCGAGTAGGGCCGCATGGCGAGCTGGATGTCATTGCGCTCGAGCGCCTCGTCGCTCTTGAAGAACCCGCAGAAGTGCGCCGATGTGGTGGTCAGGGCGCCCCTCCCGAACAGCAGCCACTTGACGAGTTCGACGGCCATGCTGGGCGGCGAGGAGAGCTGCCTGTTGTAGCTGTGCCTGGGGTTCTTCAGCTCGTACTTCACGTGGCCGAAGATGTGATCCTGCAGGTTGCGCCCGACCCCGGGCAGATGGTGCAGAGGCTCGACGCCGACGGACCGCAGGTGCCCCGCATCGCCGATGCCCGAGTGCTGCAGGATCGCCGGGCTGCCGACGGCGCCGGCCGACAGCAGCACCTCTCTGGTCGCCGTATAGCGCTGGGTCTGGCCGTCGGCGTCCCGCACCGTCACGCCGGTGACGACGCCGTCCTCAATCTCAAGCCGCTGCACCCTCTGGCGGATTTTGACCGTGACATTGGGGCGTTTGCGCGCCGGCTTCAGGAAGGCCGTGGCGGTCGACTGCCTGCGCCCCCTGCGGATGGTGCCGAGCAGGTAGCCGACCCCCGTCTGGTCGCCGTCGTTGAGGTCTTCGTTGAACGGCAGGCCGTCCTCCTGCGCCGCCTGCATCACCGCGCGCGAGGCGGGGTTGAGGTTTTTGATCCAGCTCAAACGCAGCCGGCCGGAGCGCCCGTGCGCCCCCTCGGTGCCGCCCTGCGGCAGGTTTTCGGATTTTCTGAAGTAGGGCAGCACGTCGTCCCAGCCCCAGCCGGGGGCGCCCATGGCCGCCCAGCTGTCGTAGTCCTCCCGCTGGCCGCGGATGTAGAGCATGCCGTTGATCGACGAGCTGCCGCCGAGAACCTTGCCCTGGCTGAGGATGATCGAGCGCCCCGCCGTGGAGTTGGTCGCAGTCGTCATGTCCAGCCAGGCCACCGCCCCGTCGTGCAGCAGCCTGGCGATGCCGAGCGGGACTTTGTGCCAGGGGTTGCTGTCCTCGCCGCCGGCCTCCAGCACCAGCACAGGGTGCGCACCGCTCTCGCTGAGCCGGTCGGCCAGCACGCAGCCGGCAGAGCCGGCGCCGATGACGATGAAGTCGAATTCCGTCTGCATATACTCGCCCCCGATTAACGCAACAGCATGGGCGCAGGTGCTCTGACGCCGCCCGGCCTGTTTTATCACAAAAAGATATCGGATCGGATGCGCATGGGTGAAAACTCCAAACCGGTCGGTTCCGCGGCAGGCGAATTTCGCCGGGGCTGCTGGCGCTGCTCATCGGCGGCGCCGAGCTGGCGTTTCTGATGGCGCTGGCGGTCGGCTTCACCGTCGGGGCCGAGATCGACCTGATCGGCTATCTGGCGGCGCGCTACTTCGGCCTGAAAAATTACGGCGTGATCTACGGCGTCATCTTTGGGGTGACCATCTTCGGGCTGGGCGTGGCGCCGTTTCTGGCCGGTCTGGCCTACGATGCCCTCGGCAACTATGACTGGGCGATTGCGGCATCGGGGATCGGCCTGTTGCTGTCAGCGGTGCTGTTTTTCATCATGCGGCCGTTTCCGGAGCGGCCGGCGAGCGGCGGGGGGGTTCAGGATGCAGACTGAGTGGCGGCAGGCGAGCGACCCGGGCGGGGCGGCGCTGCGGGAGGCCACCTCGGCAGTCCGGGCGCCGCTGCTCTTCCTGATGCAGCTGGAAGATGAGAGGGTGCGGCGAGCGCACGCCCTGGTGCTGTTCGACGTCTTCGGCTCGGGCGACAAAAGACTGCACGCCCATCCTGGGGCGCACGCCGCCATTGCAGTCGAGGAGATCGACTTCGCCGTCGACTTCATGCTGGGCGTCCTGGGCGACCCCGGCAGCGCCGCCCTACAGCGACGACGAGGTTGTTTTGGTGCGCCCCGACAGTATCATTGCCGCCCGCTGGCGCACCCGGGACATTGCGGCCGGTCAGATGCAGGCGCTTCTGAGCGAATATCTGTCCCGGGTCGGAAGGAGGATCGAAGCATGATTACGCTCTATCAATTCAAGACATCGCCGTTCACCGAAAAGGTGCGCCGGGCGATGAATTTCAAGGGCATTGCCTTCGAGGTCGTCGAGGTGGAGCGCGCCAAGGTGCCCGAGGGCAAGTACGCCGAGGTCTCGCCCACCGGCAAATTCCCCTGCATCAGGGACGGCGACCAGGCGGTGTGGGACAGCACCGACATCATCCACCACATCGAGGGAATCAATCCCGAGCGTCCGCTGGTGCCGGCCGATGCCCGAGACGCCGCCCTGGCGCACGTGATCGAGGACTGGGCCGATGAAAGCCTCTACTTTTACGAAATGACCATGCGCCTGTCCTGGGAGCACAACCTCGATGCGGCGCTGGACGAGTTCTCCGAGACCATGCCCGGCGTCCCGAAGCAGCAGCTCAGGGAGCTGGTTCTGGCCGGGGTCGGCCAGCTGGTGCAGACCCAGGGGCTGGGGCGCAAGCCGCAGGAGCAGATCGTGCGGGACGCCGAGCGGCACATCGAGGCGCTCGATGCCATGCTGCGGGGGCGGGAGTGGCTCGTCGGGGCGGCGCTGTCCTACGCTGATCTGGCGGTCATCGCCCAGCTTAATGCGCTGCTCTACGCCCGGGAGGCACAGGCGGCGCTGGAAAAAACCTCCAGCATCAAGGCCTGGATGACGCGCGTGGACGCCATCGCACCCAGAGGAGGGAACTGAATATGAATAGCCTGCCATTTGACACCAACCTGGCCAATCCGGATTTGATGCCGGATCAGAAGGGGCCGCCCCACGACCTGTTCCGCCAGTGGCGGGAGAGAGATCCGGTGCATTGGAATCCGCCGCCCGAGAACTACGTCCCGGTCATGCCGGGGGCCAGCCTGAGGCAGGGCTTCTGGGTGCTGACGCGCTACCAGGACGTCGCCGAGGTCTCGCGCGACCAGAAGCTGTTCTCCTCGCACGAGGGCAGCCCGATCATCTGGGACTTTGAGCCGGACCGGCTGCTGATGCAGCAGGCCGGAATGATGGGCATGCCGCACGAGCAGCACCTGGCGATGAAGCGGCTCGTCATGCCGCCCTTCGGCCCGAAGCCCATCGAGGCGTTCGAACCCGAGATCAGGCGGGTCGCCAAGCAGATCATCGACGACGTCGCCGGCCGGGGCGAGTGCGAATTCGTCTTTGACGTCGCCTCCCGCCTGCCGGTCTTCACCTTCTGCAAGATCATGGGCATACCGGAGGATTACCGTGAGCGCGTCTTCCGCCTCGGCAATGCCCTCGCCGACACCGAGAACCCGAAGGGGTATGGAGAGGGCGGCGAGGAGGAGGAGGGCATGGCGGTGTTCCAGCTGTTCGCCCTGTCCGAGGAGCTCTGCGAGCAGAAGCGGGCGGAGCCCGACGGCTCGATTCTCAGCAGCCTGATCCACGAGGAAGTCGACGGCGAAAAGCTGACCCAGGACCAGATCAACATGTTCTTCATCGTCGTCGCCATCGCCGGCCACGAGACCACGCGCGGCTCGGCGGTGCATTTCATCCGCCTGATGAACGAGCACCCCGACCAGTATGAAATCGTCAAGAGCGATCCGGAGAAATACCTGCCCAATGCCATCGACGAGGTGCTGCGCCACTCCCCGCCGGTGGTCAAGTTCCGCCGCACGGTGACCCGGGACACCGAGATCGGCGGTCAGCCGGTGAAGCAGGGCGACAAGATCTACCTGTCCTATCCGGCCGCCAACCGCGACCCGGCGGTCTTTGAGGACCCCGACCGCTTCGACATCCTGCGCGAGAACGCCGGCAGGCACCTCTCCTTCGGCACCGGCCCGCACGTCTGCCTCGGCTCCAGGCTGGCGCGCCTGCAGCTCAAGGCGCTGCTGACCGAGATCATCACCCGCATCCCGGACATCCGCCCGGCGGGCGAGCTGGAGGCTCCGCTGCGCTCGATCTGGTTCAACACGATCATGAACATGCCGGTGACGTTCACGCCCGAGCGCGCATGACGGACGCTGCCGGCGGGCGGGTCGGGGCAGGGGCGTGACCGCTCGCGCGATTGCCGCGGCCGTATCCAGCCTGGAGGCGGCCTTCGGCGAGCGGCTCAGCCGGCACGAGGCCGTCCGCGAGCAGCACTCCCACACGGTCGCCGGCCACGCCGGGCAGTGGCCCGATGCGGTGCTGTTTGCCCGCAGCACAGACGAAGTCGCCGAGGCGGTCAGGACCTGCGCCCGGCACCGCTGCCCGATCGTGCCCTTCGGCATCGGCTCGTCGCTGGAGGGCCAGGTCAACGCCCCCCTGGGCGGCGTGTCGATTGACCTGACGCAGATGGATCGGGTGCTGGCCATCAACGCAATGGACATGGATGTGCGCGTCCAGCCCGGCGTGACGCGCCGGCAGCTCAACGAGGAGCTGCGCGCCACCGGGCTGTTCTTTCCGATAGACCCCGGAGCCGATGCCTCGCTGGGCGGCATGGCGGCAACGCGCGCCTCCGGCACCAATGCGGTGCGCTACGGGACGATGAAGGACGCGGTGCTGGCGGTGGAGGCGGTCATGGCGGACGGGCGCGTCATTCGCACCGGCGGGCGCGCCCGCAAATCCGCCGCCGGCTACGACCTGACCAGGCTGCTGGTCGGCTCGGAGGGCACGCTCGGCATCATCACCGAGCTGACCATTCGCCTGCACGGCATTCCGGAGGCCGTCGCCGGCGGGATCTGCTCCTTCAGGAGCATCGGCGATGCCTGCAGGGCTGCCACAGACTGCCTGCTCCACGGCATTCCGGTGGCGCGCATCGAGCTGCTGGATGATGTCCAGGTGCGCGCCTGCAACGCCTATTCGGACTGCAGCCTGCCGGAGCAGCCGCTGCTGCTGCTCGAGTTTCACGGCTCAGAGGCCTCGGTCGACGAGCAGTCGGGGCAGTTCGAGGCGATTGCGCACCAGCACGGCGCCGAAAACTTCGCCGCCTCGAGCGATCCGGACGAGCGCACCCGACTGTGGAAGGTGCGCCACGACGCCTACTGGGCCGCGCGGGCGCTGATGCCGAGCGCCGACGTCACCATCACCGATGTCTGCGTGCCGATCTCCAGGCTGGCCGAGTGCGTCGAGGCGACCCAGGCCGACATTGCCGAGAGCGGCATCACCGCACCCATCGTCGGCCACGTCGGCGACGGCAACTTCCACTGCATTGCCCTGGCGCCCAAGCACGATGCGGTGCTGGCCGAGACCATCTTGGAGTTCTCAAGGCGGCTCTCGCAGCGCGCCATTGACATGGGCGGGACCTGCACCGGCGAGCACGGCATCGGCCAGGGCAAGTGCGACTACCTGCTCGCCGAGGCCGGCGACGCCGTCCTCACCATGCAGGCCATCAAGCGCGCCCTCGACCCGGACAACATCCTCAACCCCGGCAAGATTTTCAGCCCCTCGCAGGGCGGGGCTTACGACGGGTCGGACAGCAGCTCTGCGATGACGGCATTGACCTCGTAGCGCCTGGCGTCCTCGGTCATGGGCGCCTGGTCGTCAAAGGCCTGGCTGATTTCGGCAAAGCGTTTTTCTGCGGCGGCAAAGGCGCTCGGGTGGGTCACGATGTAGAAATCGCCGTTTGCCGTGCCATTGACGGCGGCCTGCGCCACCGCTTCGGGCGCCATGCCCCGGCTCATCACGGCGGCGGCGAAGGCCTGCATTTCCTCCGGGGCCGGGGGCAGCACGCCGAAGCGTCCGGCGTCGTGCAGGCGGGTCTCGACCAGTCCGGGGCAGAACACCGAGATGCCGACGGTTTCCGGCAGCTCGGCGCGCAGGACTTCCGCCAGCCCCAGCACGGCGTGCTTCGAGGCCGTGTAAAAGCCGGCGCCGGCGTGCTGCAGGCCGAGCGAGTGCTCGGATGCGGTGATGGTGAAGTGCCCGCTGCGCCCCTCGGCAATGATCCTGTTGATGAAGGCCTTGCCGGTGGCCCAGACGCCCCGGACGTTGACGTTGATGTGCCAGTCAAGTGCCTCCGCCTCGGCCTGCAGCAGCGGGGCGCCGGCGCTGACCCCGGCGTTGGCGAAGATCAGATCGACCCCGCCGGTCAGTCGCCAGACCTCCTCGGCCATGGCCTCGACCGAGGCCGTGTCTGCGGCGTCAAAGCGAACCGCATCGGCGTTTTCACCGAGCGCCTCGGCCGCCTTTCTGGCGCCGTCGCCGTCCCAGTCGGCGATCACCACCCGGCACTGCCGCTTGATCAGTTCTCCGGCAATGGCCAGGCCAATGCCGCTGGCCGCACCGGTCACCACCGCCGTCCTGCCTTCAATATCCATGTCATTCCCCCTGCGGGTGCCGTCTCAGGGCGGTGCATGTTAAGTCAGGGCGGATGCCCGACTGGGGGTTCGGTGCGCCTTTGCTAAACTCCCGCCGCTCGGGCAACCCGAAGAGGGGCTGAGATGAAGGCAAAACCGAGGCGCCTGCGCCGCTCACAGCTGGCCGTTCCGGGAAGCGATGCCAAGAAGCTCGCCAAGGCCGCCGCCTCCGATGCCGACCACGTGTTCTGCGATCTGGAGGACGCCGTGGCGCCCTCGGCCAAGCAGCAGGCCAGGGAGACGAGCATTGACGCCCTCAACAACCTCGACTGGGGCCGGACGGTGCGCTGCGTCCGGGTCAACGACGTCGGCACCGAGTGGTGCCACGAGGACATCATCACCCTGGTCGAAAAGGCCGGCGAAAACCTCGACACCATCATGCTGCCCAAGCCGATGAATGCGGGCGATGTGCAGTTCGCCGACAAGCTGCTGAATCAGCTCGAGAAAAAGCTGGGGCTGGAGCGCCGCATCGGGCTGGAGGTGCTCATCGAGGAAGTCGACGCCATGCAGAACGTGGTCGAGATCGCCGGCAGCTGCGAGCGCCTGGAGTGCATGATCTTCGGCATGGGCGACTACGCCGCCTCGCAGGGGATTGCGGTCAGGAACATCGGTCGAGAGGGCGGCTATCCCGGCGATGTGTTCCACTATCCGCGCTATCAGATGACCATTGCCGCGCGCGTCTCCGGCCTTGACGCCGTCGACGGGCCGTTCGCCAATTTCAACGACGAGGCCGCCTATCGCGTCGAGTGCCGGCGCGCCCTGACGCTGGGCATGGTCGGCAAGTGGGCCATCCACCCGGCGCAGATCGCACCGGCGCTCGAGGTGTTCTCGCCCAGCCGGAAGGACGTCGACTTTGCCCGCGAGATCATCGGGGCCTATCAGAAGGCCGCCGCTGCGGGGCTCGGCTCGGTCGCCCACAGGGGGATGATGATCGACGCCGCATCGGCGCGGCTGTTTCAGAACACCGTCGACCGTGCCGATCTGATCGGCATGTAGGGGGGCGGCAGATGTCATCGCAGGCGGAGGCGAATATCGTGCAGACGGACACGAATCCATCGGGGTACTGGACCGAGGAGCGGCTGATGATTCGCGACACGGCGCGCGAGTTCACGCTCAGGGAGGTGCTGCCGGTGGCCAACCGGCTGGACCCGGAAAAGGGCGACATCCCGGATGAGCTGATCGAAAAAATGGGCGAGATGGGCTATTTCGGCATCCTCATCCCCGAGGACAGGGGCGGCCTCGGACTGGGCTGCTTTGAGTACTGCCTGGTCGCCGAGCAGCTGGCGCGCGGCTGGATGAGCGTGGCCTCGATCATCGCCCGCGGCAACAGCTTCTACCGCTCGATTCCGGCGGCCGGCGAGCAGGAGCGCACCGAAAAGACCCGGCTGATGGCGCAGGGGAAGTACCTCGGCGCCTTTTCGATGTCCGAGCCCAATGCCGGCTCGGATGTGGCGGCGATTTCCTGCCGGGCGGTAGACGACGGCGACCACTGGGTCGTCACCGGCAATAAGTACTGGTGCACGTTCGCCGACCGTGCCGACTTCATCCACGTGGTCTGCCGCACCGAAACCGACCCCGACGCACCCCGCTGGGCCGGGCTGACGGCGGTGGCCTTCGAAAAGCCGCGCGGCGAATTTCCCGAGGGCTGCTCCGGCGCCCCGATCCCGAAGATCGGCTACCACGGCTGGCGCACCTACGAGCTCGCCTTTGACAATGCCCGCACGCCCAAGCACGCCTCGGTCGGGCGAGCCGGCAATGCCTTCAAGTCGGTGGCCTCGGCGCTGGAGAGCGCCAGGGCGCACACGGCGGCGCGCTCCATCGGCCTGGCGCAGGGCGCCCTGGAGGACGCCATGGCCTATGCCAAGGAGCGCGAGCAGTTCGGCCGTGCCATTGAGAAGTTCCAGTCCATCCGCTTCAAGATCGCCACCATGGCGACCGAGATAGAGGCCGCGCGCCAGCTGCTCTACTACGTCTGCAATGAGATCGACAGCCGCCGCCGCTGCGACACCGAAGCCGCCATGGTCAAGTACTTCGCCGCTGAAATGGCCGAGCGCGTCACCTCCCAGGCGCTGCAGATTCTCGGCGGGGCGGGGTATACGACGCTGCACGCGGTCGAGCGCCACTGGCGGGATGCGCGGCTGACCAAGATCTTCGAGGGCAGCTCGGAGATCCAGCAGCGCATCATTTCCGACAACCTGCTGGGCAAGTAACCCCGAAAAGCTTTTGTTTTCAGGCGGGGGCGGCGAGCCGCATGAGTTGGCGCACGTCGGGGGTCTGCCTGAGGTTCAGGATGGCGGACTTGAGCGCATCGGCGGCATCCCCCAGCACGGGAGCGGCCAGGGCGTCGTATTTCGCCTCGAGGCGGCGCTGCTGGTCGTCGAGGTCGTCATTCGGGCGCCCCATGTCGCGGTAGAACTCGAGGGTCTCGCCCGCTCCGGTTTTGATCTCCAGCTTGGCGCTCATGATTCCGGTGTGATCCTCAAAGCCGCCGATGACGTTCATCTTGCCGCGCAGGTCGGCCAGTTCGGGCGCCGCCGCCACCTCTGCGGAGTAGCTGTCCAGGCCTGAGGTGTCAATGCCGGCCAGCGCCATGGCCACGGTCTGGCGCAGGCTGAACTTGCACTCCAGCGGCGAGCTCGGGTCTTCGATGTTGCACATGTCGATGGCCATGGAGCCGACGTGAATGTCGACCGCCTCGATGCGCTCGGCGCCGTGGGCGCTGCGAAAGTCGCGCGCCGCCTCAATCGGTGCGTGCGTCCCGTAGCAGGCGGCGTGGTATTTGAACAGCGTCCCCCGGATCTGCTCGCCGAACCGATCCAGGCTGATGGCCTCGTCCGGCTCGTTCCCGGCCAGAACGTGGCCGGCGCCCTGCCTGACCTCAAGCCCGTCCGCAATGCTGTCAAAGCCGCGCGCGACCAGCCGTGCTGCCAGCAGGCCGTCGGCCGCGGCGCGCCCGGCGTGCAGCGGCTTGCCCATCGAGCCGAACAGGGACTTCAGCCCCGAGGCCTGGGTCGCCGCCAGCGACAGCGCCCGGGCGGTCTGCCCGGCGTCGAGGCCGAGCAGCAGGGCGGCGGCTGCGGCGGCGCCGAATGTGCCTATGGTGCCGGTGGCGTGGTAGCCGCGGGCGTAGTGCTTTTCGCCGAAGTAGCCCCCGATCGCACACTCGGTCTCATAGCCGGCGAGGAAGGCGCGCAGGGCCCGCTCGCCGCTGGCGCCCAGCTCTGCCCCCAGCCCCAGCACGACCGGGGCAACCGGCACCGTGGCGTGGCCCAGCGCCGCCGGGATGGCGTCGTCGTAGTCGAGGGCGTGGCCGATGGCACCGTTGATCAGTGCTGCATCGATCAGATCGGCCCGCTCGCTGCGCCCGACGAGCGTGTGGGCGCCGTGATTGCCTCCGGCCAGCTCGCCGGCGAGGATGTCAGCGACCGGCTCCTGCGCCCCCCGCAGGGCGACGCCGAACCAGTCGAGCAGGCACTGCCCGGCCACGCTCGCCGCCTCCTCATTCAGTTCGTCCTCGCCCAGGGCGACGATCCTTTCGGCCAATTGCAGAGTTGCTGACATGGGTAATCCCCCCTTTTGGCGGGGCTAGATTGCCATAAAATGCGGCGGCTCAGAATCGTGCGGACTGCACCGCCGCATCACCGGGAGGCGATCTGATGGCTGAGAGACGCACATTCGGCGCCCTGAGCGACATCCGCGTGATCGACCTGACCCAGGCGCTGGCGGGGCCCTTCGGCACGATGATGCTGGCCGACCACGGCGCCGATGTCATCAAGATCGAGGCCCCGTCCGGGGACATCAGCCGGGGGGCGGGGCCCTATTTCCCCGACGACGAGCAGAAGACCCACGGCGGCTATTTTCAGAGCATCAACCGCAACAAGCGCTCCGTCGGGCTGGATTTGAAGTCGGAGCGGGGGCGCTCGGCGTTCATGGACTTGGTCGAGGGCGCCGACGTCGTGGTCGAGAATTTCCGCCACGGCGTCATGGACAAGCTCGGGCTGTCCTACGAGACCCTGAAAGAGCGCAACCCGAAGCTGGTCTACGCCTGCCTGAGAGGTTTCGGCGACGCCCGCACCGGCAGTTCCGAATACATCGACTGGCCGGCCTTTGACGTGGTGGCACAGGCCATGGGCGGGCTGATGTCGGTCACCGGACCGGACGCCGAGACGCCGACCAAGGTCGGGCCGGGCATCGGCGACATCGCCCCGGGCATGTTCATGGCATTCGGCATTCTGGCGGCGGTGCACCACGCCCGCAACACCGGCGAGGGGCAGTTCGTCGACGTCTCCATGGTCGACGGCGTGCTGGCGGTGTCCGAGCGCATCGTCTACCAGCACTACATCGGGGGCGCCACCCCGCACCCCGAGGGCAGCCACCATCCATTCATCGCCCCGTTCGGGATGTTTCCGGCCGCCGACGGCCACGTCACCATTGCCGCACCGCAGGATGTCTTCTACCGAACCCTGTGCCGGCAGCTGGACGCCGGGCACCTGCTCGAAAACGAGGACGAGGTCAAAGTCGGCTGGCGCATGGCCAACCGGCAGAAAGTCATCCAGGCGCTCGGCGAGGTCACGGCGAAATTCACCAAGGCCGAGATCAAGCGGCGCATCGGCGGCAAGGTGCCCATGGGCAGCGTCATGGACATGGCCGACATCGCCGCAGATCCGTATTTCGCCGCCCGCGACATGCTGCCTGAGATCGAGGCGCCCGGCAGCCGCAGCAGGGCGCCGGTGGCGGGCACGCCGGTCAAGCTGACCCAAACCCCGGGCGGCGTGCATCGCCGCGGCCCCCACATCGGCGAGCACACGCGCGCGGTGCTGCACGAGGCCGGTTATTCGCAAGACCAGATTGACGAGCTGCTGGCGCTCGGTTCTGCCTGCCAGCACACCGAGGGGGATGAGACCGATGTTTGAGAAATTGATCGAGGCGCACCAGAGCAACCCGACCATTGCCTGGTCGATGCAGTTCCAGCAGCTGAAAGTCGGGCTGGATGTCACCGACGGCAGGCGGCAGACGCTGCACGTCGGCCCGGCCGAGATCAGCCTGAGCGACGGGCTGGACGCCGACTGCCACTTTTCGCTGATCGCCGATACCGAGGCCTGGAGCAATTACCTCAAATCCGCACCGCCGGTCGGCTATCAGGCGCTGTCCTCGCTGGCCGAAAAGGACCGCCTCGACATCGAGGGCGACACCCTGGCTTTTGCGCGCCACGGGCTGATGCTCGAAAAGCTGTTTTCCAGCCTGCGCCCGCAGCGCAGGACCGCACCGGCGCCGATTGACGAGCCCTATTTTGAAAGCGCCGGCGGGCGCTACCTGCATCTCAACCTCTGGGGTCAGCACCAGCGCATCTACGTCGAGGAGGCCGGCCAGGGTCAGCCCATCGTCTGCCTGCACACGGCGGGTTCGGACGGGCGGCAGTATCGCGGGCTGATGGCCGATGGGGAGCTGCTGGCGAGCCACCGCGTGATCGCCTTTGACCTGCCCGGCCACGGCAAGTCATCGCCGCCGGCGGGCTTCGAGGCGACGCCCTACCTGCTGACCACCGACATGTACGTCGAGGCGGTGATGGCGGTCTGCGGGGCGCTGAAGCTCGACAGGCCCATCGTCATGGGCTGCTCCATCGGGGGCAGGGCGGTGCTGCATCTGGCGCTGCGCTGCGGCGATTACTTCAAGGCCGGGATCGGCCTGCAGTCGGCCACCCACGCCGAGAGCCACCTCAACGAGAAGCTCGAGATGCAGGACAAATACGTCCTCAACCGCCCCGACATGCACGGCGGGGAGGTCTCGGCCAATTCGGTGCAGCAGATCATGTCGCCGCTGGCGCCCTCGCACGAGTACTGGGAGACGCTCTACTACTACATGCAGGGGGCGCCTGGGGTGTTTGCCGGCGACCTCTACTACTACTTCGTCGACGGCGACATGCGCAACGGGCTGGCCGAGCAGATCGACACGCAGAAGTGCCCGCTCTACTTCCTGACCGGCGAGTACGACCTCTCGGCCACGCCGGAGATGACCGAGGCGCTCGCCGAGGCGGTCAGGGCGCAGCACTGCGAGACGATGAAGGGGCTGGGGCACTTTCCGATGTCGGAGGACTATGCAGTCTTCCGCGGCTATCTGCACCGGGTGCTCGAAAAAATAGCCGCCTAGCCGGCTGCGCCGGCGGCGTTACAGCTTGAGGATGATGTTCTTGGTCTGGGTGTACTCCCGCAGCGCCATGAGGCCCTTTTCGCGACCGATGCCCGACTGCTTGTAGCCGCCCAGGGGGTGCTCGACCCCGCCCTCGATGTAGTAATTGACGTAGATCTGCCCGGCCTGCAGCCTGCCGGCGACGCGGTGGGCGCGCGAGACGTCGCGGGTCCACAGGCCGGCGGCGAGGCCGTAGGGGCTGTCGTTGGCGATGGCGACGGCGTCCTCCTCGGTGTCAAACGGAATGATGACGCCGACCGGGCCGAAGACCTCCTCGCGGGCAATGCGCATCTCATTGCTGACATCGACGTAGACCGTCGGCTCGACGTAAAAGCCGTTTTCCAGCCCCTCGCCCTCGGCGCGCCTGCCGCCGGTCAGCAGCTTGGCGCCCTCCTTTTCGGCGATCTCAAAGTAGTCGAGAACCTTGTTGAACTGCATCTCGTTGGCGATGGGTCCGAGGTTGGGGAAGGGCTTGTCGCGCCCGACCGGCACTTTTGCCGCCGCCGCCGCCATCATCTGCGAGAACTTCTCGGCGATGGAGCGCTGCACCAGCAGGCGCGTCCCGGCCAGGCAGACCTGCCCGCTGTTGGCGATGAAGGCGAACAGCGCCCCCGGCAGGGCGGCCTGCAGATCGGCGTCCTCAAAAATGATGTCGGGGCTTTTCCCGCCCATTTCGAGGGTCACCGGCATGACCTTCTCGGCGGCGATCTTGCCGATCTCTCGGCCGGCGCGCAGCGAGCCGGTGAAGGCGACCTTGCCGACGCCCTCATGGCGCACCAGCGCCTCGCCGACTTCCGGCCCGACGCCGGTGACCACGTTGAGCACCCCCTCGGGCAGCCCCGCCTCAGCGGCCATCTCGGCAAACATCAGCGCCGTGGCGGAGGTGTACTCGCTGGGCTTGTGGATGACCGCATTGCCGGCCGCCAGCGCCGGGGCTGTGCTGCGGCAGGCCTGGTTGAGGGGCGCATTCCACGGGGTGATCACGCCGACCACGCCGTAGGGCTCATGCACCGTATAGCTGTGCTGCTCGGGGCCGACGGGGATGTACTCCCCCTGCAGCGAGGCGGCCAGCCCGCCGTAGTACTGGAAGTAGTTGGAGGCCGTCGTCATCGCAGCGGCGGCGGCCAGCGGCGGGACGCCCATCTCGGCCGACTCGACGGCGGCGAATTCCTGGATGCGCTCTTCCAGGGCACGGCCGATGCGCGCCAGGATTTTGCCCCGCTCCAGCGGGCGCATGTCGCCCCAGGCGGGCTGTGCGGCGGCGGCTGAGGTGACCGCGGCGTCGACATCCTCGACCGAGCCGGCGGCGATCTGCGTGACCACCGACTGGTCGTCGGGGTTGATTGAGTCAAGGTAGTTGCCCTTGGCGGGATCGACATATTCGGCGTTGATGAAGTGGCCGTGCTGCGGACGAATGTTCATATTGATTCCCCTGTCTGCTCACCGGGCGCCGGCTCGTCGTCGGAGGGCGGTCGCTCCCGCTGTCGGCGGCAATCATAGCGAACAGCAGCCGTGCATCTGAGGCGCCTCGCCCCTGCGAACGTGTGTCCACGTCCGCCGCGGAGCCTAGATGCGCTGCTTCAGCTCGGCCTTCTTGACCTTGCCGCTCTCGGTCATCGGCAGGGCGTCGACCATTTCAAACTGCCTCGGCCATTTGAATTTGGCGAGTCTGCCGTCGAGGTGGTCGAGCAGCTCCTGCGGCGCCACAGTCTCGCCGGGGCGCGCCACGACGAAGGCTCTGCCGACCTCGCCCCACTCCTCGTCGGCAACCCCGATGACGGCGGCGTTGAACACCTTGGGATGATCCATCAGCAGTTTTTCGATCTCGGCCGGGTAGACGTTCTCGCCGCCCGAGCGGTACATGTCCTTTTCGCGGTCGACCAGCGCCAGGCGCCCGACGGCGTCCATCGTGCCCAGATCGCCGGTGTTGAGAACGCCGTTTCGGATGGTCTCGGCGGTCTTTTCGGGCATCTCCCAGTAGCCGCTCATGACCGTGGGACCCTGCGCCATGATGCGGCCGATGCTGTCCGGCGGCAGCCTCTCGCCCTCGGGGTTTTCAATCCAGATATCGGAGAAGAAGCCGGCACGGCCGACCGTGTCGACCCGGCCGATGTCGTCCTGCTGCTGCCCCGCCATGGCCGAGTTCTCGGTCTGGCCGAAGCCGAGCCGCAGCCTCATGCCGAACTTGTCCTGCAATTCGTCCAGCAGGCTCTGCGGCGTGCGCTCGCCGCCGCCCGAGCAGTAGCGCAGGCTGGAGAACACGTCGCTGCCGGGCTCGGCGTGCTGCATGATCATCTTGAACATGGTGGTGATGGCCACGGTCAGGGTCGGGCGGTGGGTCCTGCAGTCCTGGACGTAGAGCGCCGGGTCAAAGGCCTTGCGCGTGACGATGCTCCCGCCCCTCAGCAACATCGGCGTCAGGCAGATGAACAGGCCGGCGGAGTGGAACAGCGGCATCGGCGCCAGCATGACGTCATCCTGGCGCAGGTCGGCGCCCAGGACGATATTCATGAATTTGAAGTAGGTCTGCAGGTGGTTGGTGACGGCGCCCTTGGGCGCACCGGTGGTGCCGGAGGTGTAGATGATCGCCAGCGGATCCATCAGATTGACCGGCTCCTCGATCACCGGCGCCGTGTCCGGCTGCTCGCCGGTGACGGCGTCGTAGCTGCGCCCCAGCGAGGCCTCCACCTCGCCGCCGTAGACCAGCGTGCGCTCGGGGCGGATGTCGGTCTGAGCCACGGCGTCCCGAACCGAGTTGGCAAAATCCGCATCGAAGACCAGCGCCGAGACGCTGCAGTTGTTGAGCTGGTAGGCCAGCTCCGCCCCCACGAGCCGGTTGTTGATCGGCACCGCCACCAGTCCCAGCTTGGCGGCGGCCAGATACAGCGCCACGGGCGGCAGGGCGTTCTTGCCCATGCCGGCCACCCGGTCGCCCTTTTTGACGCCCATGGCCTGGAGGCTGCGGCACAGGCGGTTGACGGCACTGTTCAGCTCGCCGTAGCTGACCGGAACGTCGTCAAAAATCACCGCCGTTTTTTCGCTCTGGCGGATGACCCATTTGTCGAACAGCCGCCCGATGCTCCAGGTCAGGTTGTCTTCATACTGCACGCTGCCACCCCCTTTTGTCCGACTGCCGCACCGACCGCCGCCGCCATCGCTGCACTGTGTGCAACCGGCGGCGAGTTTAGCAGGGCGGCACTACAATGCCGGATCGCTCGCCAGGGGGTGGATCACGATGCGGGATGCACTGGATTTTCAGGGACGTCAGGTGCTGGTGGTCGGCGGCAGCAGCGGCATCGGCAACGGCATTGCCCAGGCTTTTCGCCGTGCTGGCGCCGGCGTGCAGGTCTGGGGGACGCGCCCGCAGGCCGCAGATTTCGCCGGGGTTGAGGGCTCCGATCTGGACGGTCTGGACTACCGCTGCGTCGACCTGTCCGAGCCGGCGGCGCTCGAGCGCACCCCGATCGAGCTCGACCGCCTTGACGTCCTGGTGCTGTCCCAGGGCACGGTGCGCTACAGCCGGCAGGAATTTCAGCCGGAGCACTTCAATCACGTCGTCCAGGTCAATCTCAGCAGCATTCAGGCGGTCTGCACGGCCTGCTTTGACCGGCTCAAGTCTGCGGGCGGCAGCGTCATCACCGTCAGCTCGACCGCAGCCTACAGAGCCACCCGGGGCAACCCCGCCTACGCCGCATCCAAGGCCGGGCTGGTGGGACTGACCAGGACGCTGGGGCAGGCCTGGGCGCCGGAGGGCATTCGCGTCAACGGCATTGCCCCGGGGCTGGTCGACACCAAGCTGACCAAAATCACCACCCAGCACCCCGAGCGCCTGGCGCGCTCGCTCGGGGGCATTCCGCTGGGGCGCATCGGCCTGCCCGAGGACATGGCGGGGGTGGCGCTGTTCCTGGCCTCGCCGCTGGCGGCCTACGTCATCGGGCAGACCATCCTGGTCGACGGGGGGCTGACGCTCTAGTCTCCCCGCCCGCCGCACCCCCGGCGCACACAGAAATGCCGCCCCCCGGGGAGGGCGGCCGGCAGAAGATTCAGTCCTGCTTGACGGTTGCGTTGGCCGGGGTGCCGCCGGCTGAAGAACCGCCGTCTGCGGAGTCGCCGGAGTCTCCGTCACCGCCGCCGTCACCGCCGTCGCCATTGCCATTGCCGTTCTGGTGCCGGTTCGAGAACAGCAGCATGGCAATGCCCGCCCCGCCGAGGCCGCCGATCAGATACATCAGCCCCGAGGCGTCAAACAGCTTGGTCATGGCCCAGGCGACGGCCAGGCCGACGGCGATGCCGGTGAGGGTATAGCCCCGCTGCAGCGAATTGCTGCTCCTCTTGTCGCCGTTCTCCAGCTCGGCCAGCGTCTGCGGCGAGGTCTTGGCCAGCTCCAGCCGCACGTCCCTGCGGGCCTTGATCATAAAGAACCCGATGACGCCGATGAGCAGGAAGAAGGCGATGGGAACGAGATCATCGAGGAAGCCGTCCCGACGGTATCCGTGATGGTGGCCGCCGTGATGGCCGTGGTGCATTCCCGGCGGTGCGACCATTTCGACAAACTCCAGCTCTTCAAGGTTCTCGCCGTCCAGGAACGCCTCCCTGCGCTCCCTCATCTCCTTGCGGTGCTCCCTCCTGTGCTCCCTGGCCTCCTTGCGCATCTCTCTGCCGTGGCCGTCTCTGTGCATGCCCCTGCCGTGGCCGTCTCTGTGCATGCCCCTGCCGCGTCCGTGACCCCGGTCGTCGCCGGAGATGACGACGCGCACCTCGGCCTCCTCATCGCCCTGCTCGTTGACGCTGCCGCGGACCTCGATCTGCGGCATCTGTTTGCGGGCGCGGCTGACGGCGCGGGTGATCTGGCGCAGCTCCCGGCGGTCGAGGTAGTCGTCGAGGTCGATGTCCCGCAGCGCCTCCCGCACGATCAGCCCGAGCGGGCCGTCGATCTCGATCTGGCGCTCGCCCGAGGCGTCGGATGTCCTCAGCACCAGGCCGTCCTCGCTGCGCTCCAGCAGGACGGTCTTGACCTCGCCGTCGTCGTCGGTGACCTGGACATCGAGGATCGGCTTGCCGTCGCCGTCCCTGTCTTTGGACTTGCCCTCCCGGTCTGAATGGGCGCTGAGAAAATAGGGTCGGTTGTTCATGGCGGCTCTCCTGAATGGTGAAACAATGGCGCGCTGATATCCGGTGTTACGAGGGCAGAGGGGTCGGGGTTACACCGCCCCGTGCAGGTAACCGGGAGAGCCATAAGCACGTATCAGGCCTATGCAAGACATTGACAACCTGAGAGAGTTGCTCGAGGGGGTGGCTCGGCGCGACCCCGCCGCCTGCACCCGCCTGCTGGAGTACTACAGCCCCTACGTGCACCAGGTGGTGCGCGCGGTGCTGCACAACCACGAGGACAGCGAGGAGGTGACCCAGGACGTCATGCTCAAAGTGATCCAGCAGGTGCACCGCTTCAATTACCGCAACAGATTTTCAACCTGGATCTACCGCATTGCCCGCAACGCGGCAATCTCCCTCACCCGCACACCGCAGTTTCGGCTCTACGCCCAGAGCGAGGACATCGACGAACACCTGCTCGTCGATGAATCGGTCGAGGGCGAGGGCGAGGGCGAGGGCGAGGGGCAGGGCGATGCAGAGCGCTGGAATCTCATTCTGAGCGCCCTGCAGCCCGACGAACGGGCGCTGCTGGTGATGCACTATAGTCAGCAACTGCCGCTGGCCGAGGTCGCCGCCGTGCTGGGAAGCACAGAGGGCGCCGTCAAAGTCCGGCTGCACCGGCTGCGCCGCCGTCTGCGTCGGGACTTCGGCACCGGAGGAAAAGAGGAAGACAACCATGAGTGAACGACAGTACGCAGAATCCCTGGAACGCATCTACCCGGCCCGCATCAGCGAGGGCTTCATCGACCGCACCCTGCGGCGGGTCAGGCGAATTGACGTGGCCCGGGTGCGCCGCACCGTCCAGCTCCAGAATGCCCTGGGCATCCTCGCCCTGATGGTGCTGTCCGCCGGGCTGGCGCTGCCGGCGCCGGGCGAGGCCGGGACCTGGCTGATGCTGGCCGGCGTGGAGGTGAGCCTGTCCTCGCCGTGGGCCTTCGCCGGAGCCCTGGGGGCGCTGCTGCTGCTCTGGCTGGGACTGCCCCGGCGTCTGTGAAGTCGGCGGTATTGCTGATCAACCTGGGGACGCCGGACGCCCCCGAACGCAGTGCGGTGCGCCGCTATCTGAGCGAGTTTTTGATGGACGGGCGGGTGATCGACATCACGGCCCCGCTGCGCGCGCTGCTGGTGCTGGGGGTGATTGCCCCGCTGCGGGCGGGGCGCTCTGCCAGGCAGTATCAGGCGATCTGGGACGCCGGGGACATCTCCGGGTCGCCGCTGATGCACCACAGCCTGGCCCTGCGGCGGGTGCTGCAGGACAGGCTGGGGGACGACCTCCCGTGTCATCTCGCCATGCGCTACGGCTCCCCCTCGATGCACGAGGTGCTCGGGCAGCTGCGGGAGGAGGGCATTGAGCGGCTGCTCGTGCTGCCGCTCTACCCGCAGTACGCCTCGGCGACTTCGGGCTCGGTCGGTGAGAAATTGATGCGCATTCTGGCCGGCTGGGACAACATCCCGACCCTGCACTTCGTCCACGACCTGCTGCACAGCCCGGGCTTCATCGAGGCCTGGCGCGCCGAGGTGCTGCCGATTTGGGGCACCGGGAAGTGGGATCACCTGCTGTTCAGCTTTCACGGGCTGCCCGAGCGCCAGGTGCGCCGCAGCTGCGGGCGTCCCTGCATGCCCGGGGACTGTCCGGTGGACAGCGTCCCGTTCTGCTACCGCAGCGGCTGCAGCGTCACCGCCCGGGGCATTGCCCAGACGCTGCTGCTGCCCGACAGCGCCTGGAGCATCTCCTACCAGTCGCGCCTCGGCTCGGGCTGGCTGCGGCCCTACAGCGACGCCGTCGTCGCCGAGCTGGCGCGCTCGGGCGTGCGCCGCCTGCTGGTGTGCGCCGCCGCCTTCACTGCCGACTGCCTTGAGACCGTCTACGAGGTCGAAGTCGAGCTGCGCGAGACCTTTATGGACGCGGGCGGAGAGTCCTTTGCGCTGGTGCCCAGCCTCAACGCCGGCGAGGCCTGGGTCGACGTGCTCGAGGACATTGTCCGGGAGCAACTGTCGGCCCCCGATCAGGGTGCGTCCCCTGCATCGATATAATCCCGCCGTCAAAATTTCCGCCGAGTGCGGATTGCGGGAGAAAACACCATGGATATTTCGGGTCGAGTTGCATTGATCACAGGCGGGGCTTCGGGTCTCGGACGAGCCAGCGCCAATCACTTTGTCGAGCAGGGAATGAAGGTCGTTCTGCTCGATCTCAACGAAGACCTCTGCAAGGCGGCAGTCGGGGAACTCGGCGACGACAATGCCGCCTACGCAATCGCCGACGTGCGCAACGACGAACAGGTCAAGGCGGCGATTGACCTGGCTTACGAGAAGTTCGGCTCGCTCAGCGTCGTGGTCAACTGCGCCGGCCTGGGGTTCGCCCAGAAAGTGGTCGGGCGCAACGGCGCCGCCGAGATGGACAAATACAAGTTCGTCATCGAGATCAACCTGTTCGGAACCTTCAACGTCACCCGCCTGGCCTGCGAGCGCATCGTCAAAAACGAACCCCTCAACGCAGACGGCGAGCGCGGCGTGGTCATCAACACCGCATCGGTCGCGGCCTTTGACGGTCAGATGGGCCAGTCCTCCTACAGCGCCAGCAAGGCCGGGGTCTGCGGCATGACGCTGCCGATGGCCCGGGACCTGGCCAGGGACGGCATCCGCGTCTGCACCATTGCCCCCGGCATCTTCAACACCCCCCTGATGAATGGCGCACCGGACAAGGTCAAGCAGCCGCTCATCGAGATGGTGCAGTTTCCCAAGCGCCTCGGCGAATCTCCGGAATTCGCCCTGCTGGCGCGGCACATTGTCGAAAACCCCTATCTGAATGGCGAGGTCATCCGGCTCGACGGCGCCATTCGCATGCAGCCCCGCTGAGGGCGCTCTGCGGGGGCTGGGGTCGCACAGGCTGTCCCGAGTGACGCACCTGAGGGGATCCGGACATTGGGGCAGGGCGTCGCACCGGCGCCCAGTCAGCCTGATCGTCATCTCCTAGCGGCACCTGCGGCGGCGCACCGGCACACAGCCAGGCAGCACGATGTTGGCGGATCTTGACTTACACGGGGAATACCTGGAGCTGCTCAAAAGGCTCGGCGACGGTCGGCGGGAGCGCGCCCCGCAGTTCGAGATGATCCGCCACATCGCCGATGCCGCCCGGCGCGGCGCCCCCCTGGTGGTCGAGGCCGAGACCGGCGTCGGCAAGACCCTGGGCTACACCTTTCCGGTGCTGCGCCAATTGCGCGAGGACGACGAGCGCATCCTGGTGATCTCAACCTCAACCGTGGTCTTGCAGAACCAGCTGCGCACCGAGGTCGAGCGCATTCTCGACGCCATGGATCTGGGCGACCTGCCCGTCGCCCTGGGCAAGGGGCGCGAGCGCTACGTCTGCATGCAGAGCCTCGACAGGCTGGCGCTGTCCCGGGGACTGACGGAGAACTTTGAAAAGGCCGCGGACACCCCTGCGGCGCTGACGTACACGCAATTGCACGAGGCGGTGGCCGCAGGGCACTGGGACGGCGACCTCGACAGCCCGCCCGAGGGGGCCTATCTGCCCGGGGACAGCGGGCCGAGGCTTTCCAGCACCTCGCTCGAGTGCCCGATGCGCAACTGCAGCACCCGCTCCAAGCCGGCCTGTCCGCTGAGGCGCTCGCGCAAGGACCTGCAGGAGGCGCGCGTCATCATCGTCAACCACGACTTTCTGATCTCGCACTGGTTTGAGCTGGGCGGCAGCTCGGTGCTGCCCGAGCCGCACCGCTGCGCGCTGGTCATTGACGAGGCGCACTCGCTGGCCGAAAAGATCTGCAGCCACTCCAGCATCGGCCTGAGCGTCCGGCAGGTTCAGGATGCCCTCGAGCAGCTGCCGAAAATCCTGCAGGGGCTCATGGGCGGGGACGTCATCACCCGGGAGCACGTCGAGCGGGCGCAGCAGTATGAGAAGCAGGTGAGCCAGTGGATGCTGCCCGTGGTCGCCTGGCTGCAGGGGCTGGGCGCCGACCAGCAGGTCTTCCCCGACGAGGAAATGGGCGAATCGCGCGAGGTGTTCGCCGAGCTGCTGCTGCAGCTGAAGCGCTCCAAGCTGCTGGGGTGGCTGCAGCTGAAGGTCATCGACAAGCTCAGGGACGAGCGCACCGACGACCCGGGCGAAAGAGGCCAGGACGATACGCTGATCAGCCTGGTGCGCTGCGAGGAGGTCATCGGGGGTCTGCACAGCCTGGCTGCGGGTTTTGCCGAGCTCACCCGCCAGGCGCGCAGCGTCTCCGAGCTGTCGGCAGGCGGTGCGTCCGAGCGCGGCATCAACTGCATTCCGATGACCGTCCCCGAGGCCATCCGCGAGCAGATCTGGAGCCAGCTGCAGTTCGGCCCGGTGCTGACATCGGCGACGCTGAAGAGCTCGGACGGCTTCCAGTCGCTCGTCGAGGGGCTGCACCTGCAGGACGACATCAACCCCGAAACCGACCTGTGCACCTTCGGCGGGGTGTTCGACCACGCCGCCGCTGCGACCCTGGAGATCGTCCCGATGCAGGTG
Organism: Gammaproteobacteria bacterium AqS3; assembly: GCA_001750645.1. Taxonomy (GTDB): domain Bacteria; phylum Pseudomonadota; class Gammaproteobacteria; order MEIF01; family AqS3; genus AqS3. The sequence goes on along the minus strand of MEIF01000024.1, from coordinate 7,474 downwards.
CGCGCCCCGACCGGGCGGAAGGCCGACTACATGGCCGAGCTGTTCCAGCTGCTGCCGGGCTATCTGGCGGGCGAGGGCGGGCGGCTGATGATCTGCAATTCCAGGGAAGACCTCGAGCAGATCAGCGCCTATCTGCAGGGGCTGCCCGAGTGGCGGGACGCCGTGCTGGTGCAGAACCAGGAGACACTCGACGTCCTGCTGAGGCAGCACGTCGAGCGGGTCCGGGACGGTGCACCGAGCGTGCTCTGCGGCCTGCGCAGCCTGGCCGAGGGGCTGGATCTGCCGGGCGATCAATGCACCCGCATCCTGGTCATCCGCCTGCCGTTCGAAAGCCCCGCCGAGCCGGTCAACCAGTGCTGGGAGGCGCACTACAAGCATCACCCCGACTACGACGAGGAGCGCAGGGAATGGGGCAACTGGAGCGAGCGGCAGATCCCCATGGCGGCGCTGCGCTTCAAGCAGATCTGCGGGCGGCTGCTGCGCACCGAGAGCGACCGCGGCGACATCTGCGTCTTTGACATGCGCCTGAGCGACAAGGGCTACGGCCAGAAAATGCTCGGCATTCTGCCGCCCTACAGCCTCAAACAGCCCCGCCGGAAGTGAAAATCACCCCGCACCGGGATGATTTTTTCAAGCCCATATAATGCGACCGCCTCGGTGCAGGGGAAGCGCAGTGTTCAAGGGAGATATGCTTGCGGGCAAGCGGATTTTGGTCACCGGCGGGGGCACGGGCCTCGGCAAAGTGATGGCTGAGAGCTACCTGCGGCACGGGGCCACCGTCTATATCTGGGGGCGCCGGGGCGGGGTTCTTCAGGACACCGCCGATGAGCTGATGCAGGCCCACGGCGGGCAGGTCATCCCCCAGCCCGTCGACATCCGCGACCCGCAGGCGATCGAGGCGGCGGTCGACGAAATATTCAGCGAGGCCCCGCTCGACGGGCTGGTCAACAACGCCGCCGGCAACTTCGTCTCGCGCACCAAGGACCTCTCGCACCGCGGCTTCAACGCCATCGCCAGCATCGTCTTTCACGGCTCCTTCTACACCACGCTCGACATCGGCAAACGCTGGATCGAGCTGGGCCGCCCGGGCAGCATCATCTCAATCCTGACCACCTGGGTGTGGACCGGCTCGCCCTTCGTGGTGCCGTCTTCAATGTCCAAGGCCGGCCTCAATTCCATGACGCAGTCGCTGGCGGTCGAGTGGGGGCCGCACGGCATCCGCCTCAACGCCATCGCCCCGGGGCCGTTTCCCACCGAGGGCGCCTGGGCCAGGCTCAACCCGGGAACCGAGGGCAGGGAGGACGACCAGCTGGACCCGACCGCCAACCCCATGATGCGCGTCGGCAAGATGTCCGAGCTGGCCAATCTGGCGCTGTTCCTGATGAGCGACGGCTGCGACTACCTGACCGGCCAGACCATAGCCATTGACGGGGCGCAGCACCTCGCCAACAGCGGCTCGTTCTGGCGCATGGTCTCGCTGTCCGACCAGGACTGGGAGGACATGCGCAACATGATTCAGCAGAGCAATGCGGCCGACAAGGCCAAGCGCACAACCTAACCCTTTTATTTTTTCAGTCTCGGCACAGACACAGAGGAGAATTCATGAGCGATCTGATCAGCGAAACCGACCCGGAGAAGGCCGCCAAGCAATTGGCCGACCACCTCAACACCTCGCCCAACAAGGGCGGATTGAGTGCCTCGCCCTGGTGCAACCACGGCAAGTACCGGGTCTACATCAACGGCGTCAAAAGCGATCTCAAGGTGTTTTACGACCTCAAGGAGGACGGCGCTGAGCGACTGTCCTCGTCGGAGACCAAGATCGGCGAGTGCTGGACGCTGGCCACCTCCTACACCGATGCGAGCAACTGGCAGGAGCTCAAGCGCACCGCCTTTGACGAGGTCGTCGCCGGCTTTGATGTCTGCATGCAGCACATTGGCGGGGCCGATGTCAGCGTGCCCAAGCCCAGCGCTCCGCCGGCCGGGTCGGGTTCGGCGCCCGGTGACGCCGATGCATCGCCGGTCGCCTTTGACGAGGGCGACCCGCCCTTCTAGCCCGGTCGGAGAACCTCGGCGGGGGCGGGCGGGGCGTCGGCATCCGCCGGCTGTGCTAATATCCCACCCGCTTTGCACTGGCCAGGGAGGGACTGCCATGCAGGCGTCCGAAATGCAGCGGGTACTTGAAGTACAAAAACAGGCATACATCAGGGAGGGCATCCCCAGCCTTGAGCGCCGACGAGACTGGATTGACCGATCCATCGCCCTGCTGAAAAAGCACGACATGCAGTTCGTCGAGACGCTGAATGCCGACTTCGGCAACCGCTCCAAGACGCAGAGCTACCTGGCTGACATCTTCTCAACGGTCAACACCCTCAAGCACGCCCGCAAGCACATGAAGCGCTGGATGCGCAATGAATACCGGTCCACAGGGATGCCGATGCGGCTGTTTGGCAGCCGCACCGAGCTTCGCTACCAGCCGCTCGGGACGGTCGGCTGCATCAGCCCCTGGAACTTCCCGGTGAATCTGACCTTTGCCCCGCTGGGCTGCATTTTTGCCGCCGGCAACCGCGCCATGATCAAGCCGTCGGAGTTCACCGAAAACACCTCGGCGCTGATGACCGAGCTCATCTCCGAGTACTACGACGAGAGCGAGATGGCCTGCTTCCCGGGCGGCCCCGAAGTCGGCACGGCGTTCTCGGCGCTGCCCTTTGATCACCTGCTGTTCACCGGTGCGACTTCCATCGCCAAGCACGTCATGCGGGCGGCTTCGGAGAACCTGGTGCCGGTGACGCTTGAGCTGGGCGGCAAGTCGCCGGTGGTTCTGGGGCGCAGCGCCGATTTCGAGCTGGCCGCCAAGCGCATCATGGCGGGCAAGACGCTCAACGCCGGGCAGATCTGCATCGCCCCGGACTACGCCATGGTGCCCAGTGACTCCGTCGGCAAATTCGTCGAATCCGCCAAGAGCGCAGTTGGGACGATGTATCCGGATCTCAAGCACAACCAGGACTACACGTCCATCCTCAACCAGCGCCACTACGAGCGCATCAACGGCTATCTTGAGGACGCTCGGGACAAGGGCGCCGAGGTCGTCGAGATCAACCCGGCCGGGGAGGACTTCTCCCAGCAGGATTCCTACCGCATCCCGCCGACGCTGGTGCTGGAGCCGACCGACGACATGCAGCTGATGCAGGACGAGATCTTCGGCCCGGTCCTGCCGGTGAAGTCATACCAGAACGTCGACGAGGCCGTTGACTACGTCAATGAAAAAGAGCGCCCGCTGGCGCTGTACTACTTCGGCAGCGACAGCAGGGAACGCGAGAAGGTGCTGTCGAGCACGATATCGGGGGGGGTATCAGTCAACGACGTGATATGGCACATCGGCGAGGAGGAATACCCCTTTGGCGGCGTCGGACCGAGCGGCACCGGGCACTACCACGGCATTGACGGCTTCAAGAACTTCAGCCACGCCCGCACCGTGCTGCACCAGAGCAAGTTCGAGAAGTTCATGGCGATGGCCCGTCCGCCCTACGCCGAAAACGCAATAAATCGTTTCAAGGGCATGATGTGAGCCTATCGCGGCCCGGCCAGCCGGGCTGCGGGAAGGGCGTATTGCAGCGTGAAATCTCGGGGCGGCGGGTGCCCCCGGTTCAGTCGGAGCTCATGTCCTCCCAGGGGTTGGGTCGGTCAGAGAGCTTGACCTCGGTGTCAAACCCGCGCATTTTCAGGGCCGAACCGGTGAAATCGATATCGCCGTCCTGCAGCCCGGTATTGACCTGGCGGTTGAAGCGGTAGCGGATCTGATAGTCGCCCCGCGCGCAGCTGGCCGCGTAATCCGCAGAGCGCACCCGAACCGCTTCATTCTCCCGCGCGTGAGCCTGCATCGCCGAGTTGCCGTGCCGCCTGCCGAGCATCCGAGTGGTTTGATGCGGCGAGGCAATGGCGGCGGTGGCGTTGTTGCCGCCAAACCCCTTGGAATTCAGCAGCGCAACGCCGCATTGCTCGGGATCCAGCTGGGTGTCCCCCAGCAGAATGTTGAGCCGCTCGTCGTATACGTCATCGGCCACGGGGCCGGCCTGGATGCCGGGCAGCCAGCCCTCTCCGGCCCAAAAACCCAGGGCGCAGAGCAGCTGATCACCGGCGGCCGCGGCCATTGAGTGCCCCAGGTGCGCCTTGATGCCGACCACCGGCCAGTCCTCGATGCCGAAGGCGCGGGCGGCCTGGTCGAGGATGTGCGACTCGGTGACGCGGTTCTGCGGGGTGCTGGTGCCGTGCGCCAGTATCCAGGACTGTTGCACAGCCGCCTCGCCCAGCACGGAGCGCACGTCGGCCAGCGCCTGCGAGACCGTCAGGTAATTGCCGACACCCGGGCTGCTGATCGACTGCTTATAGCCGTCGGCGTGGGTGTGGCAGCTGATCGCCGCCCCCAGAATGTGGGCGCCCAGCTCGACCGCCAGGGTGTCGTCCATCAGCACGGCGAACTGGCAGGACTCGCCGGGTGTGAAGCCGGTGTTGTCGCAGAACGGGCGGGAGATGCGGCGGGGGTCAAAGGGGTCGTCCTCCCCGATGCCGAGCACCGCGCGGTGTCGCTTCCAGTCGGACAGCGCCCCCATGGTCATCAGGCCGTCGATCAGGGTCGGCACCAGCGGGCACTCGGCGCCGCCGACGAAGGCCAGGCGCGAGCGCCCCGAGACGATGTCGTCCGCCCCCCGCTGCAGATTGTAGAGAAAAGTCGCACAGGCGCCGACGGCATAGCCCACGCGCGCCGTCGCCCCCAGGACGTAGGCGTTGACGAAGTCGGCCGACATCTCCGGCAGGCTGAAGCTGATGTGCCGGCTCGACACCCGCCCGTCCAGAAATCGCGCCGTGGCCGCCCCCTCAAATGACTGCTCGTCGAACTGCCCGAAGGCGCTGCCGCTGTAGACCGAGACCTGATTCGGGGGCAGGGAGGTGAGCAGCGCGTCAAAGTCGAGGCCGCTGGAGTGGACCGCCTCGCTGGCCGCAATCACCGAGCCGGCCAGCGCGCGCGGATGGGCTTTGGACGGATACAGGCTCTGGGGGTTGAACCCGCTTGGGAATTGCCCGGCTCCGGCCAGCGGCACCTCGTAGGTGTCCTCCAGCAGCAGCGAGGCCCCGGGAGCCAGCTCGAGGTGGGCATAGCCGTTGGTGTTTTCGATCAGGCGAACGCCCTCGGGCAGCCGCCCGGGCAGCTCGGTCTCGGACAGGGTCACCTGCAGCGGGCGGCCCTCCCTGGCCTTGAGACGGCGATGACGCGGCACGGCGTGGGGGTCGAAATGGGTTTGAGGGTCGAGGGTGCGGATCAGGGTCGCAGCGAGAATGTCGTCACGCAGGGTGCGCAGCTCGGCGGAAAGATCGGAAATCGGGGTGTCGTCGCCGCTGCGATAGCTTCCGTCGGCGTATCGGATGCGACCCTGCAGCAGCGCCAGATCCAGCAGAACGCGCTCCTGCTCGGCGCCGCTGATGTGGTCAAAAACCAGTCGCTGATAGCCCAGATGGTCGGCGGTGCGTCCCGCCGGAGAAATCCCGCCCATGGCAACAATGACCGGCAACGGCGTGCTCATCCAGCTTGCCAGAGCGCGTTTTCGCTATGATACCAGCCCGATTTTTTCGCCCGCGCGGGGCGTATGGGGGAGGCGGATGTATTTAACCGAACTGGCCGGCAGGCAGCCAGAGAAAATTGCCATCAAGATGTTGAGCGGTGCAGGCCGGCTCAGCTATGCCGAATTGAACGCCCGCTCCAATCGATACGCCCGCGGATTTCGAAAACTGGGGCTCAGGCGGGGCGACCACATTGCCCTTGTCCTGCCCAATGTGCTGGATTTCCTGCCCCTGTGCCTGGCCGCCGAGCGCAGCGGCCTTTACTACACCGCCCTCAGCTACCGGCTGCAGGGCGATGAAATCGACTACATCATCTCGGACTCCGGCTCCAAAGTGGCGCTCAGCACGGTGGACCTGGCCGATCGCCTGACCGCATCGCTGAAAAACCACCCGCAGCTGCGGGTTTTCTGCATTGACGGAACCGCAGACGGCTGCGAAGACTGGGCCGACTGGACCTCCGACCTGCCCGAGACCGCCATCGACGATGAGAGCCCCGGGGCCGACATGCTCTACTCCTCGGGGACCACCGGGCGGCCCAAGGGCATCCTGCGCCCGCTGCCCGAGCCCGGCGAGGAGGGCGGCTTCACCCAGGCCATTGCCATCCTCTACGGCATGGACGAGAACACGGTCTACCTCTCGCCGGCGCCGCTGTACCACGCCGCCCCGCTGCGCTTCTGCCTGGGGGTTCTGGGCAATGGCGGCTGTCTCGTCATCGCCGAGCACTTTGACGCCGAGACCGTGCTGCGCGGAATCGAGACCTTCGGCGTCACGCACTCGCAGTGGGTGCCGACCATGTTTGTCCGCATGCTCAAGCTGCCCGAGGCGGTGCGGCAATCGGTCGACATCTCCAGCCTGGTCTGTGCCGTGCACGCCGCCGCCCCCTGTCCGGTCGACATCAAGCGTCAGATGATTGAGTGGTGGGGCCCGGTGCTGTTTGAGTACTACGCCGGCACCGAGGCCAACGGCCTGTGCTTCTGCAATTCCGAGCAGTGGCTCGAGAACCCCGGCACGGTGGGCGCCCCGCTGAACTGCAGGGTTCACATCCTCGATGAGGACTTCAGCGAGCTGCCCCCGGGGCAGGAGGGCGGCGTCTACTTCTCCGGCGGCGGCGAGTTCGAGTACCACAACGACGACGAGAAGACCCGCTCTGCGGGTTCGCCGCAGGGCTACACCACGCTGGGCGACATCGGCTATCTCAATGAGCGTGGCTTTCTGTTTCTGACCGACCGCAAGGCGCACACCATCATTTCGGGCGGGGTCAACATCTACCCGCAGGAGACCGAGGACACCCTCGTCACGCACCCAGCAGTGCTCGACGCCGCAGTCATCGGCGTTCCCAACCCGGACTTTGGCGAGGAGGTCAAGGCCGTGGTTCAGCTGATCGACCCCGCCGGCGCCGGCGAGGATCTGGCCGATGAACTGATCGCCTGGTGCCGCTCCAAGATTGCCGACATCAAGTGCCCCCGCAGCGTCGATTTTGTCGAGGAGCTGCCGCGCCACCCGACCGGCAAGCTCTACAAAAGACTGCTGAAGGAGCGCTACTGGAAGGGGCATGACAAGCGCATCTAGCCGGTCGCAAGCGCTGTGAAGTATTTTCGATAAACCCCTGTTTTTCTTTATTTTTTTATCTTTGAAAAGGGCTTGCATGCCTCGATGCGCAATATGGAGGATTGGCAATGAAAAGACTGACAGCTGCTGCGTTGGCGGCGGCGGGTGTTGGTCAGGGCGGGTCACAGCCCGTGCTTATGTATCTATAATCCACCGGCGCCGCCGGCGGGCGGTGCGTTCAAATAGGGAGGGCGCTGTGATGAAGACAGAACTTGAACGCTTCTCGGATGCCAATCGGCAGACCCTGCTGAGA
>MEIF01000234.1 GCA_001750645.1 Gammaproteobacteria bacterium AqS3 | reverse complement strand
TCAGACTAATAGTCCGATCATATGCGGGCCTGGCATCTAACTTGACCTTAAAGGTCTCATGGACACCGCCCTCGTTCACCGTCAGCGATGTCGGAACCAAGGTCAGTCCGATCTCGTCATCAAGGACTTTTACATTCAAATATTTGGTTCTGACACCGTCGTCATTTAGCTTAATCGTTGCGGTGTCGTCAACTTTGTCAGCATCAGTGGCCGCACTAACCGTTACTGTCTGGGGTCTGGTCCAGTTTGAAGCGGTAAAGGTCAGCGAGGTTGGATTTACGGTCACATCGCTTGAACCTGTGCTGCGGGTCAATTTAATAGTCCGATTGTTTCCGGGCCAGGCACCTGTATCTGGTCTGACCGTAAAGGTCTCGGAGCCGCCTTCCGGGATTGTCAGCGATGAGGGCGATAAGGTCAGTCTTATGTCGTCATCAAGAACCTTCACACTCACAGTATCAGTGGCAACGCCGGTGCCCTTTAGAGTAATCGTCGCGACGGCGTCAGCTTTGTCATCATCATGATCGGTATAGACCCTTACGGTCTGGCGCTGATTCCAGTTGGATGAGTTGAAAGTTAGAGTGTTCTTGCGCCCGGATTCTGGTGCCAGGTTGGTGTCCACTGTCACATCAGCGTTGTCAGATGTCAGAGTGACCGTTTGGGTGCTTCCGGGATTTTCTGCCAGCCTGACCCTGAAGGTCCTAGAGCGTCCTTCGACGATCTTCAGCGATGAGGTGTTCAGATCCAAGCTCACATCGTCGTCAGTTACATTCACCCCCAACGAGGCAGACACCACACCAGACCCGTTGAGATTAATCACCGCGCTGTCGTTAGTTTTATCACCGTCATGAGCCGCCCTGACCGTCACTGTCCGGCCCGTATTCCAATTCGAAGCCGTAAGGGTCAGCGAAGTTTGGTTTCCTGACACACTGGTGTCTGTGTCAACCGTTACGTCGGAATTGGTGGATGTCAGATTAATAGTTCGATTGTTTCCGGGCCAGGTATCTGTATTTAGCCTGACCGTAAAAGTCTTGGAGCCGCCTTCTGGGATCGTCAGTGATGAAGGCGATAAGGTCAGTCTTATGTCATCATCAAGGACCGTCACACGCACAGTGGCAGTGCCAACGCCGGTGCCGGTTAGATTAATCCTCGCGGTGTCGTCGACTTTGTCACCATCAGAGGCCGCGCTAACCGTCACAGTCTGCACCGTGCTCCAGTTGGCTGGGGTGAAGGTTAGTGAGGTTTTATCTACCGTCACGTCAGCGTTGTTAGATTTCAGAGTGACCGTTTGGGTGCTTCCGGGATTGTCTGCCAGCTTGACCTCGAAGTTCTCGGAGCGCCCCTCGACGATCGTCAGCGATGAAGTCTCCAAGTCCAGTCCCACATCGTCGTCAGTTACAGACACTCTCACCCAGCGAAAAAGCACAGAAGAAATGTAGAAATCAATCCATGCGACGTCGTTAGTTTTATCATCGTCATGATCCGCGCTAACCGTTACTGTCTGGGCGACACTCCAATTTGAAGCGGTGAAGGTCAGTGAGGTTGGATTTGTGGTTACATCGCTTGAACCTATGCGGATCAAATCAATAGTCCGATTGTTTCCGGGCCAAGTACTTAGCGCGACTGTAAAAGTCTTGGCACTCCCTTCTGGGATCGTCAGCGATGAAGGCAGTACGGTCAGCCCAAAATCATCATCAAGGACCGTCACAGGCACAGTCTCAGCGGCAACGCCGGCACCGGTTAGATTAATCCTCGCGGTGTCGTCGAGTTTGTCAACATCAGAGGCCGCGCTAACCGTCACTTCTTGGGCTGTGTTCCAATTCGATGTCGTGAACGTCAGTTTGTTCTGGTAGCCGGTCGTGGCGGCCTTCGTGTCAAACCTCACATCGCTTGAACCTGTGCGGGCGAGGGTTATCGTCACCTCCGCACTCGGCCGGCTATTCAACCTGACCGAGAAGGTCTTGCTGTGACTCTCGACGATCGTCAGCGATGGAGTCGTCAGGTTCAGTCCCACATCGTCATCAGTTACCTCCAGATTCAACAAGTACGAAAACCCCGATTCAGACATGAGGAGAGAAATTGTCGCTTTGTCGTTAGCCGCATCAGCATCAGGAGCCGCTCTAACCGTCACTTCCCTCCAATTCGAATCTGTAAGGGTCAGCGCAGTTTGGTTTCCAGCCTCGTCCGGATTAGTGTCCAACTTCACATCAGAATTGCTGGACGACAGATTAATAGTCCGATTGTTTCCGGGCCACTTATCCAGCTTAATACTGAAGGTCTCGGAGCCACCTTCTTGGATCGTCGATGGAAAATTCGACCAGCGCAGTCCCACATCGTCATCAAGGACTGTCACACCCACAGAGCCGGCGGCGATGTCAGTGCCAGTCAGATTGATCGTCACAGTGTCATCGACTTTGTCATCATCCTGAGCCGTATAGACCGTTACTGTCTGAGCCTGATGCCAGTTGGATGAGTTGAACGTCAGAGAGTTCTGTTTCCCGAATGCTGTTGATTGGGCATCCACCGTCACTTCAGCATTGTTGGATGTCAGGGTGACCTTTCGGGTGGCCCCGGGATTTTTTGCCAGCTTAACCGTGAAAGTATTGGTTCTGCCCTCGCTCACCTTCAGAGAAGTGGGCGATAGGACAAGCTCGTTCTTGTCATCATCAATGACCTTCACATTTACAGAGCCTGAGGTGATGCCATCACCGGAGACTGTGATCGTTCCCGTCTCATCAACCTTGTTGCTGTCATGAGCCGCTTTGACTGTCACGACATTATTTTCACTGTTCCAATTCGAAGGTGTTAAGGTCATTGTGGTTTGGTTGCCCGTTTCACCGGTGTCTGTGTCAACCGTCACACTGGAAAGGGAGGATGAAAGACTCAGACTAATAGTCCGATCATATGCGGGCCTGGCATCTAACTTGACCTTAAAGGTCTCATGGACACCGCCCTCGTTCACCGTCAGCGATGT
>MEIF01000233.1 GCA_001750645.1 Gammaproteobacteria bacterium AqS3 | reverse complement strand
TCCATCGCGCGGTCGTAGTCGGCGCGCCGCAGACCCTCGCCGTCGACGATGGCGATGTAGTCCTCCCCGGGCTGCACCGACATCGAAAACACCCCGCTCAGGGCGGCGGCCAGCCCCGCCGCAGCCCCGATGCCGAGCAGCAGCCGGAGGCGCCCGGGGGTCACTGCGCTCCCGAGCGGCCGCGCATCTGCGACAGCCCCAGCTTGGCGTGGTTGAAGTCCAGGAAGATCGGCGACGACCAGGCCCGGTGCGCGACATCGGCCAGGCAGAAGTCCTCATCGGCGGTCTTGTGGCGCTCGCCGTAGCAGGGATTGACCTCGACGCAGCGCCCCTCCTCGTCGTAGCTGCAGCGCAGGTTGAGGCCGTTGACCGTCGGCGTCGGCTGCTGCACCGCGCGGGCGTAGTAGACCGTGTCGCGCCCGTACTCGGAGTACTGCGGGTCGCTGAACTCCACCGTGCAGCCGCCGCCGTCCGCCGGGCACTCCAGCCGCCTCCAGGGGTCCTCGATCAGCTGGCCGACCTCCTCGCCGGCGTACTTCTGCGGGCGGATGCGGACGATGTCGATGTGGGTGATCGGCACGCGGGCGTCGCCCGGGTTGTGGCACTCGTTGGAGCACAGCTTCGCCAGCCGCTCGGCCCCCAGGGCGTTGGCCGAGTAGTCCGGGCAGCCCGGCTTCTGCTCGTGGGCGCCCAGGGCGCGCACGCGGAACCTCGGCTCGGTGCCCCGGTTCAGCTGCGAGCCCATCGGGTGCACCTTGCCGTCGTCGCCGATGAAGTCGAACCACAGCAGGATGCGCGGGCCGCTGGTGCCGTAGGTCTCCTTGCGGCGCATGGCCTCCCATATTGAGTCCCGGTCGCGCGCATCGGCGTGCACCGCCGCCAGCCCGCCGGTGGTCCAGAACGAGGCCTGGCGCTCGGTCTCGGCCAGCCCGAAGTCGGCCGGCAGCGTGGTCGGGTCGGAGTACTCGAAGACGTCCGAGGCGACCTCGCCGCCCTGCCAGGGGTAGAACGCCGCGTGCACCTCGTCGCTGACGGCGCCGTTGGCCTCGGTGTGCAGGCGGCGGTCGACCGGCTTGTAGCCCGTGCCCGGGCGCGAGCGGTGGTTGTCGCTCGAGGCGATGAAGCCGAAGCGGAAGCGCCTCGGCAGGGCGTCCGGCTCGTCGAAGTTGCTCGCCGCCAGGGCGAACTGCACCGAACCCTTCGGGCGGTGCGAGAAGCTCGGCAGGAAGCAGTCCATGCACTGATCGGCGTCGAGGTAGTCCTCGAAGGCCTCGCCCTTGAGGCCGCGGTGGCCGGTCATCCCCATGCGCAGATAGTCGCTCATCGCCTTTTCGGCCCGGTCGCTGCAGGTCTTGGCGTCCTCGTCCCGGTCCAGGCAGCGCGCCTCGATGATCTGACCGACGCGCCGGCACATCGGCGTGAAGTTGCCCTGCACCGGGGCGCACATCAGCTCGCCGTCCTCGCCCTCGATGATGGACACATAGTCGCGGTACTCCTCGCTGTTGCCGTGCCCGCTCATGACCTCCATCAGCTCCTGGCGCTCGGGGCGCATCGCCGGGGCGAGCTGCTTGGCCAGCGAACTCGTCGGCGGCGTGTAGAAGCCCCAGCTGGTGCCGTGCGGGATCACGATGGTGTCGCCCTTGATCCTGTCGAGCTTCTCAAACAGCAGGTCCGGGCGCTCGGCCACCGTATAGCAGGCCGTGTCGGGCGTGGCGTTCTCGTCGCACTCCGGCTCGGACTGGGTCTCGATGACGAAGCCGCGAAAGTCGATGTAGCGCTGGGCGTTGGCCGGATCCAGCGCCGGCATCAGCGCCGGCGGCTGCGGGCCGTCGCGCAGCACGCGCTGGGCGACCCCGCCCGAGGCGATCGGACGCGGGGCGATTTGATCGTCGTCCAGCCCGCGGAAGATGACGTTCTTGTGGCCGTAGTGCTCCTCGGCGCTCTGCCCGACCTGGGTCCACTCGAAGCCCAGGTAGGTCACCATCGACGGCGGCTGCCCGGCCGGCTCGCCCAGGGCGCTGCAGCTGCGGACTGAATCGATCGTCTCGCTCCAGCGCCGCTGCGTCGAGGCCTCGGCGTGGTCGGTGATCGACCAGAAGTCCAGCCCCGCACAGAAGCGGGCGAAGTCGCAGGCATCGGCCACCGAGTGCGGCCCGCTGCCGCCCAGCATTGGCAGCGACCAGAGGAAGGCGTCGAAGGAGAAAGTCGTGTGGACGTGCAGATCGCCGAACAGGATGTGGCGCTCGTCCGGGGCGCCAATGTTGCGGGCGGCGGATTGCTGGGTTGCGGTGCGGGACTCGATGACTGCGGGCGGGGTGGGGGCGTCGGTTGGCGACTCCGCCGGCAGTGCTCGACTCCACAGGTCGAGATACAGCCCCACCACAAAGATCAACCCGGCACAGAGTGCAACCAGCAAAGTCGCCCCAACCATTTTCAAGACAGTCCGCATAACCCTTCCCCCCTGCGGCAAGTCCGCATTCTATATATATGTGGGGAGGGTGGGGGCAGAACTCGCAGCGGATGAAGGTTTGGGGGGCGCAAATCAGCTGCTGCAATGGGCGAATTTTGCCGGGTGCGGGCTTGCGTTCAGTGTTTACAACCCTCCATCAAATGAGTATCATCCCGACCGCAGCGGCTTGGGATGAGTCAGCTGCACCATCGGCGATACCGCCGCATAGGGGCAATAACAATAAATTATTCCGACTTAGAACAGCCTGTTCTTTGGGAGTGGATTCTGTAATCAGGACTCGCACCGGGGGGAAACAGGGGGGGAATGTTCCGCCAAGGGGGCGGCAACATAGTGATATCAGGGATGATAACAATGAATGATTCTAGGGACAGGACAGTTGGATCTTTTGGCACGGCTTCTGTAAGCGGGACTTGCACCAGCCGCTTCAGGGGGATGCTTCACAGCAGCAGCAAGGGCGGCAGCACAGCCGCATTGGGGGGAAATAACAATGAATGATTCCAAGACCGAGATGGTCGGATCTTTTGGCATGTCGTTTCTAAGCAGGATTCGCGACAGGCGAAAGACATCAGCTCTTAATTTCTCGTTGGCACGGCGATTGCTGCTCGCTGGTGCGTTGCTGCTGGGGATGGTGTCCTCGGGACCGGTGTGGGGAGAGCCATCTGGTTGTTGTGAGCCCTATTTCCCTCCCCCCCCAAGAACCCACAATTTCTAACTTCTTGTATTTTAATTCTGATTCGATGGTCTTGGACGAAGGTTCCAGCGGTAGCTTTAAATTCAAGTTGTCTACATCTTCGTATAGTAGAGCTCCGGATATTGTTTCGCTGTCTTCAGAAAACGAAGGTTCTCTGATATTTGACTTTGATTCAAGCACCCCCGGGAATCAAAAGTCCGTCACCATTACAGAATCGAACTGGAATGCGTGGCATACGGTTACGGTGACTGCACCGCAAGACGCAAATCGCACCAATGAAGTGACTGATGTTCGCATTACTCATTGGGTAATTACTTCATGGTATCCCTACCCGAATGGTTCTCAATATATATCTAGTAAGAAAATTGCAATAACAGCAATCGACGACGATGTTTCCCCTGTCGGAGTAAAACTATCTCGTACATCAATAACAATGGACGAGGGCAGCAATGAGACCTTCACTGTCCGGTTGAAGTCCCGGCCCGAAAACATGCGGATCGTCAATCTGGCGTCCAACAACTCCGATGTGACGGTCAATAAAACTTCGCTAACCTTCACCCCATCCAACTGGAGCCAGACCCAGACCGTGACGGTCAGGGCGGCTCATGATGATGACAGCGTTGACGACAAGGCAAAGATCAATCTCACCGGAAATCGAATCACCTCTGCCTCCGTGGGGGTGACGGTAACTGACGACGAAGTGGGACTGGGCTTGGAGACTTCATCGCTGACGATTGTCGAGAGCCACTCCAAGACCTTCAGGGTCAGGCTGGCAAAAAATCCCGGAAGAACCCGAAAGGTCACTCTGAAATCCACTAACTCTGAGGTGACGGTAAATAAAACCTCACTAACCTTCACCACATCCAACTGGGCTGCCTACCAGACCGTGAGGGTCAATACGGCTTTTGATTCTGACAAAGTCGACGACAGCGCGACGATTACTCTAAAGGGCACCGGCGTTGGCACTGGCACTGTGCGTGTGAAGGTCCTTGATGTCCACATAAGACCGACCTTATCGCCTTCATCCCTGACGATCCCAGAAGGTGGCTCCAGGACCTTTACGGTCAGGCCAAATACAGATACCTACCCCGGAAATGATCGGACTTTTAATGTGACATCCACCAATTCTGATGTGACGGTTGACACCAACACCAGCAAAACTGGCAACCAAACTTCGCTGACCTTTACCGCCGACAACTGGAGCACCGCTCGGACAGTAACGGTTAGCGCGGCTCATGACGATAATAAAACTAACGACAGCGCGTGGGTTGATTTCTTCATTTCTTCTGTGTTGCTTGGCTGGGTGCGTGTGAATGTAACTGACGACGATGTGAGCCTGAGCCTGACGGATTCATCGCTGAAGATCGTCGAGGGCCGCTCTAGGACCTTCAGGGTCAAGCTGGCAGAAAATCCCGGAAGCACCCAAACGGTCACTCTGAAATCTAGCAATGCTAATGTGGCAGTGGACACCGACCTAGTAGCCGACGGGCTCCAGAACACTCTAACTTTCAACTCATCCAAGAAGTGGAATCTGGACCAGACCGTAAGGGTCTATACCATTCACGATACTGATACTTACAAAGCTGACGACGAAG
This sequence comes from Gammaproteobacteria bacterium AqS3, assembly GCA_001750645.1. GTDB lineage: Bacteria > Pseudomonadota > Gammaproteobacteria > MEIF01 > AqS3 > AqS3. The sequence goes on along the minus strand of MEIF01000233.1, from coordinate 5,727 downwards.
CAACGATTACTCTGGAGGGCACCGGCGTTGTCACTGATACTGTAAGTGTGAAGGTCCTTGATGACGACATAAGACTGACCTTGTCGCCCTCATCGCTGACGATCCCGGAAGGCGGCTCCGAGACCTTTACGGTCAGGCCAGATACAGGTACCTACCCCGGAAACAGTCGGACTATTTATTTGACCCGCAGCTCAGGTTCAAGCGATGTAACCGCAAGTCCAACCCCGCTGACCTTTACCTCTTCAAACTGGACCAGACCCCAGACAGTAACGGTTAGTGCGGCCACTGATACTGACAAAGTTGACGACAGTGCAATGATTAGGCTAAGAGGTGACGGTGTCAGAACCAAATATTTGAATGTAAAAGTCCTTGATGACGAGATCGGATTAGTCTTGTCTCCGACATCGCTGACGGTGAACGAGGGCGGTGTCCATGAGACCTTTAAGGTCAAGTTAGATGCCAGGCCCGCATATGATCGGACTATTAGTCTGAGTCTGTCATCCTCCCTTTCCAGTGTGACGGTTGACACAGACACCGGTGAAACGGGCAACCAAACCACAATGACCTTAACACCTTCGAATTGGGACAGTGAAAATAATGTCGTGACAGTCAAAGCGGCTCATGACAGCAACAAGGTTGATGAGACCGGAACGATCACACTCTCCGGCACCGGCATCACCTCAGGCACTGTAGATGTGACACTCAATGACGACGACAAGATTGGCCTGAGACTATCCAAAACATCGCTGACGATAGAAGAGGGCGGCTTCAGGACTTTCACTGTCCGACCGGCCGCCCAACTTGGAACCACTCGAACGGTCAGACTGTCGTCCACAAACTCTAAGGTGACGATTGACACCAACCTCAGTGCGACAGGAAATCAAACCGCGCTGACTTTTAATGCTTCGAACTCGAGCACAGCTAAAACAGTCAAGATCTCTGCGGCTGTTGATAATTCCGACAAGACAGACGACACGGCGACGATCAAACTAACCGGAGTTGGCTTCGTCGCGAATTCTGTGGATGTCGAAGTAATTGATGACGATATCGGACTGACCTTGGTTCCGACATCGCTGACGGTGAATGAGGGCGGCACCGCGACATTCACTGTCAAGCTGGCAGATCGGCCCGCCAATGCCCGAACAGTGCATCTGTCGTCCAATAATGATGTGACGGTGGATACCGATCCCAACACGTCGGGCAACCAAGCTGAGCTGACCTTTGCACCTAACAAGTGGAACAATGCCCGGACAGTAACCGTGAGAGCTGGCCAAGACGAAGATGGCGTCAACGACAGCGAAACGATCTCTCTGAGGGTTAAAAGAGGGGGAATGACACTGGCAACCGTTAGCCTGCCGGTGACGGTGATCGACAACGACAGGAGGTTGACCGTATCGTCCACTGCCCTGACCGTCGCCGAGAACGGCAGTGGGAGGTTCACGGTGAAGCTGGCGGCAAATCCCGGAGGCAATGTGACGGTAAGGCTGGCCCAGCCGACCGGCAACAGCGCCAACGCCGATGTCACGTTCGACACCAACCTGGTCACCGACGGCAAACAGAACACGCCGCTGACCTTTAATGCTTCAAACTGGAACACAGCCAAGACAGTCAGGGTCTTTGCGGCTAATGATGGTGACAGGAATGATGAAAGTGCGACAATCAACTTGACCGGAGTTGGCGTCACCACGAAATCTGTGAGTGTCAAAGTCCTTGATGACGATATCCGGCTAACCTTGTCTGCGACATCGCTGAAGATGGACGAGGAGGGCACCAAGACCTTCACGGTCAGGTTGTTAGACCAACCCGGAAACGACCGAACGGTAAACCTAGCGTCCAACAACACCGATGTCACATTCAGTCCCGCACAGCTAACCTTTAAGGCTGCCGGGAACATTAAAAAATGGAGTAAAACTCAGACCGTGACGGTGAGAGCGGCTGAGGACAGCGATGGACTTGACGATACAGCAGTGATCACCCTCAGCGGCGATGGCATTACCTCCGCTTCCGTGTCGGTTGATGTAAACGACATTGACAGGGAATTGGTTTTGTCGAGAACATCGGTGACACTTCATGAAGGCATGATCGGCTATTTTTATGTCAAGCTGTCACATCGGCCGTCTGAAAATGTGACAGTCACCTTGGTGCAGCCAAGCAATACCGATGTCATTGCGAGTTATACCGACTCTATTGGCAATCTTAACGGGACGACCGAGCGGACTTTCACAACATCGAATTGGAATTCGTCCCAATTAGTGGCGGTAGATGCAGGGATTGACTCCGATAATAATAATGACAGTGCAAGCATCTTGGTCAAGGCGGGCGAAAAATACGACACTAAGACTGTAACCGTTACGGTTACAGAGGATGATGATGCCTTTATAGTTTCAACTGATACTTTGACCGTGGTTGAGGGGGAAAGTGCCACTTTTACGGTCAGGCCGGGATCGGGGCTCTCTAAATACCTAGAAGAAGGACATCCATACAGTGATAGGCCAAGTGGATGGATAAACGTGGGCGAAACCCTTTACGATAATCCCTCTGTCACGATTGATGCCGATCCCATTGCGCCGGGCAATCAAGACTCAGTATATTTCGACCCATCAAATTGGAATGCGCCAAAGACAGTGACACTGTCTGTTGCTGATGACGACAACCGTACTGATGAGAGTGGGCACTTCTATATCAACGCGGCAGGCGCCGCATTCAACAGAGTGTCAGTAAAGATAATAGATGACGACATCGGAATGACTCTGTCGCGAACATCGTTGGAGGTGGAAGAAGAGGGAGCCTCAGAAACCTTTACTGTTAAGTTGACTCATGCGCTCATACACGACAGAGAAATTACTCTGACATCCAACAACTCTGATGTTACGTTCAGTCCGGCGAAGCTGACATTCACTGCCAGCAACTGGAATAAGGCTCAGACCGTGACGGTCAGTGCGGCTAATGATTCCGACAAGACAGACGACACGGCGACGATCAATCTATCCGGGACTGGCGGTATGTCTGCATCGTTGTCGGTAAAGGTCCTTGATGACGATATCGGAATAACTCTGTCGCTAACATCGCTGACGATGGACGAGAATGACACCGAGACCTTTACGGTCAGGTTGGCGAACGAGCCTGGAAACGACCGAACGGTAAACCTAGCGTCCGACAACACCGATGTCACATTCAGTCCCGCACAGCTAAACTTTAAGGCTGTTGGGAACGATAAAAAATGGAGTAAACCTCAGACCGTGACGCTCAGAGCGGCTAATGACACCGACAAGACAGACGACAAGGCGACGATCAATCTGACAGGGGATGGCGTGACATCTGCATCGCTGCAGGTAACGATTATTGATGACGATGTGGGACTGACCTTATCGGATTCATCCCTGACGATCCCAGAGGGCGGCTCTAAGACCTTTACGGTCAAGTTAGATGCTTTGTCTTGGCCCGGAAATGAGCGGACTATTAATCTGACATCCAGCAATTCTGATGTCACGGTTGACACCGACTCCGGCACGACCAATAACCAAACCGAGCTGACCTTTACAGTTTCAAACTGGAACACAGGACAAACCGTGACGGTCAGTGCGGCTTCTGACGATGGTAAGGATGACGAAAGCGCGACTATTAATCTAACCGGCGAGAACATCACTGACGCTTCTGTGAATGTGAATGTCACTGATGACGAAGACTCCGCCGTCGGGCTGACCGCATCTCCGACATCGCTGGCGCTGGTCGAGGAGGGTGCCTCGGGGACTTTCACGCTCAAGCTGGCCTCCAAGCCGGCCAACAACCGCAGCATCGCACTGTCGGTGACCGGCGATCTCACCGTCAGCCCGGCGACGCTGAGCTTCACCGGCGGTGACAGCGGCAACTGGAACACCGGCCAGACCGTCACAGTCAGCGCCACCGGCGACACCGACAAAATTGATGACACTGCAAGCGTCAATTGGGCGGGCGACCCCGCCATTGAAAACCTGGCGGGCATCAGCCGCATCACGGCCGGCTCGCTTCCGGTGAGCATCACCGACAACGATGACTCCGCCGTTGTGCTGACCCTGTCGCCTGCACCGCCGGCATCGCTGACCGTGGTCGAGGGTGCCTCGAACACCTTCACGGTCAAGCTGGCCGCCAGGCCGGCCAACGGCCGCACCGTCACCCTGGCGTCGGACAACACCGATGTCACGCTTGACAAGACCGAGCTAACGTTCACCACCGCCGACTGGAGCACCGCTCAGACCGTGAGGGTGACTGCGGCCGATGATGACGACGGAGCCAATGACACCGCCAACATCAGCCTGACTGGTGGCCGCATCACGACTGCCTCGCTGGAGGTGAAGGTCACCGACAACGACAGAGGTTTGAGCGTATCGACCACTGCCCTGACCGTCCCCGAGAACGACAGTAGGACATTCACGGTGAAGCTGGCGGCCCAGCCCGACAGCAATGTGACGGTGACGCTGAGGCAGCCGACTGATAACACCGATGTCACCGTCGACACCAGCGCGAGCACCGGGAACCAGAACACGCTGACGTTCACCACCGACAATTGGAACACGGAACAGAACGTGACAGTCAAAGCCGCCGATGACGCCGATGCGATCGAGGACAGGGCGACGATCAACGTGAGCGCCACCGGCGACGGCTACACGGACGAGACTGCGACCGTAACGGTGACGGTGACGGAGAACGACACGGCGGGTCTGGCGATCATCCAGGCCACGGATCCGCTGGCGGTGATCGAGGGTTCGAGCGCGACCTTCACTGTGGCGCTGGCGACCCAGCCGAGCGACACGGTGACGGTGACGCTGGCGCAGCCGACCGACAACATCAACACCGATGTGACACTCGGCACCGGCACGAACACCACTGGCAACCAGATCACGCTGACGTTCACAACCTCCAATTGGAACACGGCGCAGACGGTGACGGTGAAAGCGGCCGAGGACAACGACGACGGAAGTGATGACAGGGCGACGATCAGTATCAGCGCCACCGGCGGCGACTACGGCTCGGTCACCGGCAGCGTGAGCGTGAGGGTCACCGACAACGACCGGGGTTTGATCGTATCGACCACTGTCCTGACCGTCTCCGAGAACGACAGCGCGACGTTCAAGGTGAAGCTGGCCGCACAGCCCAAAAGCAGTGTGACGGTGACGCTGGCGCAGCCGGCCGACAGCACCATCGCCAACGAGGATGTCACGTTCGACACCGACACGAGCACCGACGGGAACCAGAGCACGCTGACGTTCACAAAGGACAACTGGAACACGACGCAGGATGTAACGGTGCGGGCGGCCGAGGATGCCGACGGGATCGACGACAGCGCGACGATCAACGTGAGCGCCACCGGCGACGGCTATGGCGTTGCCAATAAAGTTGATGTCTCAGTGGAGGTCACCGACAACGACAGGGGGCTGACTGTATCGGCCACAAGCCTGACCATGACCGAGGGGGCAAGCGGCAGCTTCAAGGTTAAGCTGGCCGCCGCGCCGAGCGCGGATGTGACGGTCAACATCACCCAGCCTAATAACCCCAACTCCGACGTGACCACGACGCCGACCCCGCTGACCTTCACCACCGGCAACTGGGGCACGGAGCAGACGGTGACGGTGAATGCGGCGGATGATGCGGACGGGATCAATGACAGCGCGACACTGCAGCTGAAAGCCACCGGCGGGGGCTACACAAGCGAGACGGCGAACGTAACGGTGAATGTGACCGACACTGACA
>MEIF01000232.1 GCA_001750645.1 Gammaproteobacteria bacterium AqS3 | reverse complement strand
GGGTGGTGCTGGACGCAGCGCCGCCGCCCGCCCTGGCCGCTGACTCCGCCGCCGCCGACATCGCGGCGCCCGAGTGCGCCGGGCTCTACGTCATCCTCGCCGCCGACGCCGCCGAGCGTGCCCCGATGCAGGGCCTCTACGACCGGCTCGAGCGGGGCGGCGTCGAGATGCGGCTGCACCGCATCACCCCGCGAAAATGAGCCTCGAGTCGCGCTACGACCCCGGTGCGCTGCAGGCGAAGTGGTATGAGCGCTGGGAGCGTTCCGGGTATTTCGCCCCCTCCGGTTCGGGCGAGCCCTACTGCATCGTGCTGCCGCCCCCCAATGTCACCGGCTCGCTGCACATGGGGCACGGGTTTCAGGTGACGCTGATGGACGTGCTGATCCGCCACCAGCGCATGCGCGGGCGCAATGTGCTCTGGCAGGCCGGCACCGACCACGCCGGGATCTCGACGCAGGTCGTGGTCGAGCGGCTGCTGCAGCAGGAGGGGCTGAGCCGGCGCGACGTCGGGCGCGAGGCCTTCATCGAGCGCGTCTGGGAGTGGAAGCGCGAATCCGGCGATTCCATCACCCGGCAGCTGCGCCGCCTGGGCGCCTCGCTGGACTGGGGCGCCGAGCGCTTCACCATGGACGAGACCATCTCGCGCGCCGTCGTCGAGGTCTTTGTGCGGCTCTACCGCGACGGGCTGATCTACCGCGGGGCGCGGCTGGTCAACTGGGATGCCGAGCTGGGCTCGGCGATCTCTGACCTGGAGGTCAACTCGGTCGAGGAGCAGGGGACGCTCTGGCACATCGCCTACCCGGTCGAGGGCTCGGATGAGCGCGTCGTGGTGGCGACCACGCGCCCGGAGACCATGCTGGGCGACGTCGCCGTGGCGGTGCATCCGGACGATTCCCGCTACCGCCATCTCATCGGGGCGCACCTGCACCTGCCGCTGTGCGACCGGCTGATCCCGGTCATCGCCGACGACTACGTCGACCCCGAGTTCGGCTCGGGCTGCGTCAAGATCACCCCGGCGCACGACTTCAACGACTACGCCATCGGCGAGCGCCACGGCCTGGAGCACATCAGCGTGATCGGCCTCGACGGCCGCATGGGGCTGGACGCCCCCGAGCGCTTTGCCGGGCTGGAGGTGTCCGAGGCGCGCGCCCGCGTCCTCGAGGCGCTGCGCAGCGAGGGGGCGCTGGTGCGGGAGGAGCCGCACACGCTCAAGGTGCCGCGCTCGGATCGCACCGGCGTCGTCGTCGAGCCGCTGCTGACCACGCAGTGGCACGTCGCCATCGGCCCGCTCGCCGAGCGCGCCATCCGCACCGTCGAGACCGGTGACGTCAGCTTCGTCCCGAGGGGCTGGGAGAACACCTACTTCGCCTGGATGCGCGACATCCGCGACTGGTGCATCAGCCGGCAGCTGTGGTGGGGGCATCGCATTCCGGCCTGGTACGACGGCTCCGGCGAGGTCTACGTCGGGCGCAGCGAGGCCGAGGTGCGCAGCCACTACGGGCTGGACGGGGATGTCGACCTGCACCAGGACGAGGACGTGCTCGACACCTGGTTCTCCTCAGGGCTGTGGAGCTTCGCCACCCAGGGCTGGCCCGACGACACCGAGCGGCTGGGCAGCTTCGCCCCCTCCAGCGTGCTGGTCACCGGCTTTGACATCATCTTCTTCTGGGTTGCGCGGATGATCATGCTGACCCTGTACTGCACCGACGACGTGCCGTTTCGCCAGGTCTACATCCACGGCCTGATCCGCGACGCCCAGGGGCGCAAGATGTCCAAATCCAAGGGCAATACCCTGGATCCGATCGACCTGATCGACGGCATCGACCTCGAGCAGCTGATCGCCAAGCGCACCCAGGGCACGCTGCTGAGCGAGCACGCCCGCAGCATCGAGCGCGAGACCCGCGAGCAGTTTCCCGAGGGCATCGTCGGCAGCGGGGTCGACGCCCTGCGCTTCACCTACTGCTCGCTCGCCAGCACCGGGCGCGACATCAACTTCGACCCCAAGCGCCTCGAGGGCTACCGCAATTTCTGCACCAAGCTCTGGAATGCCGCGCGCTACGTCGAGCGCGCCACCGAGGGCATCGCATTCAGCCCCGACGCCCCGCGCAGCAGCATTGACCGCTGGATCCTCTCGCAGCTGCGGCGCACCGAGGCGGCGGCGCTGCGCGCCCTTGCAGAATACCGCTTTGATCTGGCCGCGCAGGAGATCTACGACTTCGTCTGGAACCACTACTGCGACTGGTATCTGGAGCTCTCCAAGGTGGCGCTCTCGGGCGACGACGAACAGGTGCGCAGCGCCGCGGCCTACACCCTGAATGCGGTGCTCGAGGCCGTGCTGCGCCTGGCGCACCCCATCATTCCCTTCATCACCGAGGAGCTCTGGCAGCAGGTCGCCCCGCGCCTGGGGGTCAAGACGGTCGAGTCGATCATGCTGGCGCCCTATCCGAGCGCTGATGCGGCGCACCTTGACGCTGATGCGGAGCGTGAGATGGAGTGGCTGCGCACCGTCATCGGCGCCGTGCGCAACATTCGCAGCGAGCTCAACATCTCCTATGCCAAGCCGATCCGGCTGCTGCTGCAGGCGCCGGAGGGTTCCGATCTGCGCGAGCGCGTGGCGCGTTTCAGCGGTTTTATCGAGACCCTGACGCGCACCGAGCGCATTGATTGGACGAGCGGGGGGGCGGAGCTGCCGCCCTCGGCGCAGCAGGTCATCGGCGACCTGCACGTGCGCGTCCCGCTGGCGGGTCTGGTGGATGTCCAGGCCGAGCGCAGGCGCCTGCGCAAGCGGCTGGATCAGCTCGACGGGCGCATTCGCAGTCTCCAGGGACGGCTCGACAGCGACAGCTTTCGCAGCAAGGCGCCGCCCGATCTGGTCGCCGAGACCGAGGCGCAGAGTGTTGCCGTGCAGGCTGAGCGGGAGGCGGTGTCGGAGAACCTGCGCAACCTCGAGCGCCTCGACGAGGCCGGCCCGTGAACCGGCTGCGCTGGGGCGCCGCGCTGCTGGGCATCGGGCTCCTCGGCATCGCGCTGCACTTGGTCAAGCCGCTGCTGCCCTTTGAGCTGATCAGCGCCCGCTGGCTGGGGCTGTACTGGTATGAGATCGCGATGTTCTGGGTCTCCGCAGCCGCCGGCGCCGGGCTGGTCCACTGGGCGCGCAGCGCCGATGGCGGGGGCGGTGGCGGGGGGCGCTAAACTCGCCGCTTGGCCTCGCATTATGCGTTCCTTGTGAGGCCACTCATTCCGGTAGCGACCAGCACCTCCAATCAACCGGTCGCTATTGGGTTGGGACTATATTCACCCCCAGCGCGTTCCAATGGCTGGTGCGGGGGTGGGCAGATGATTGATTGGTTGAGGGGGTTGAACTGTCTAGTTGATCTAATGCTTACAGCAGCCGTTGGCCGCCCGCCGTCATCGTTAACTCGATGGCGGTGGGATTGGTTGGCGGCCTCGCAGCGGTCAGTTGCGGGCTGGATATCGCCCGCAAAGGTGCCGGAAACCGGAAAGATATCCGGCAAACAGTGGAGGAGTGATCCGTCATGACCGATGAGAAAAGAACCCTGAAAGGCGGGCCGGAAACGGCATCCCGCCGGTCCCGAAAAAGGCAGCCCAAGCAGCATCCCTACAGTTTCAGCGAGGCGAGAGGCCGCCTGTCACCCATGCTGGAGCAGACCGTCGAGCATCTCAGTCGCCTCCCCGACAAGGCCTGTCCGGATGACACCGCCGTTGTCGGATTGACCCTGCATCCCGAATACATCGCCAAATCCTATTTTCCCGGGGCTCTGCTGAGGGACAGAAAAGTTGAAGTCGTCGGGAGCATTCCCGTGGACATCACTCCGGAGAAACGCTCCCGGGGGCGCCCCCCTGAAAAGATGCGGTCCACCCAATTGTTCGCCAGGGCGACCCGAGAGGTCTTCAAATCTTGGTGTGATGCTCTTCCGGACTGGCAGCCGGACAGTCAAACTTTGAAAGACAACCTGCGCGCGCTTGAATCCATTTCCGCCCTCGAACCCCGCCTGAATATCCGGGGGGAATTTGAGCGGGGCGAGGTCATTGAAATGGAGCTTGTCCTGCATGTGCTGGGCTTTGAGAACGCCAAGCTGCTGAAGTTGTTCTCGCAATACCTCGAGAGCATCGGATTGGATGATGCACTGCGGGATCACTATGAAACGCCGGAGCTGTGCTATTGCGGTGTCGGCGCCCCTGTCGAAAGGGCCGGGGACATCGCGCGATTTTCTGCGGTCAGGGTGCTGCGCACCATGCCGAGGCTGAGAAAGCTTGAGCCGCCGGTTGGCATTCTCCGACAGGTTCCATTCGAATAAATTCGCGCGCCGTTTTTTGACGGCGCTCGTGGGGCATCCATCGATTTGGCGGAATTTCAGCTGAACCGCAGTGCGGTTTTTCTCGGTCAGAGGGAAGGCCGGGTGTCTGTGCTGGGGGCAGAGCCGGGGCGGCCGGCTAGGACGACTCGCCGCCCTCGGTGCCCTCGGCGCCGGCTGCCTCGCCCTCGACCGCTGCGCCCTCGGCGGCGGCGGCCTCGGCCGACTTGCGCTGCTTGATGACGTGCACGACGGTCTGGTCGCGGGTCTCGTCGGTGCCGTCGCCCAGGGCGGTGAGCTCAATGCCGCGCGGCAGCTGGATTTCGCTGAGCTTGATGCTCTCGCCGACATCGAGGGGCTCGACATCGACTTCAATGTATTCGGGGATGTCGCGCACCCTGCCGGAGACCTCGATCTGCGCCTGCACCAATTCGATCATGCCGTCGCCCTGCTTGACGCCTTGGCAGAGCTCCTGGTTGATGCAGCGCACCGGCACCTGCATCTTCAGCACGGTGTCGCCGCTGGCGCGCAGAAAATCGGCGTGCAGGATGCGCTGTTTGTAGGGGTGGCGCTGCAGCCCCTTGAGAATCACCTGGGTTGCGGCGCCGTCGATCTCCAGCTCGATCGGCTGGGTGTAGAAGGATTCGGCCTGAAGGGCCAGCAGCAGGGCGTTGTGGGTCAGCGAGATGTGCTGCACGGGGGTCTCATCCGCTCCGCCGTAGACGACGGCGGGGACCTGGTCTTCGATGCGCCTCAGGCGGCGGCTGGCGCGGCTGCCGAGGTCGCTTCGGATGGAGGCTTTGAGGCTGATCACGGCGCCGGGCGTGCTCCTGCGGGCGCGGATTATACCGATCCCGGCCTGTCCGCCTCAGAGGAACAGCGCGCTGATCGACTCCTCGTTGCTGATGCGCCGGATGACCTCGGCGAGGGTCTCGGCCAGCGACAGCGTTCGGATTTTTTCGCAGTCCCGGGCGCTCTGGCGCAGCGGGATGGTGTCGGTGACGACCAGCTGGTCGAGCTGCGATTTGCTGATGTTCTCGACCGCCGGCGAGGACAGCACGGCGTGGGTGCAGTAGGCGATGATCGACTGGGCGCCGGACTTCTTGAGCACGTCGGCGGCGGCGCACAGGGTGCCGGCGGTGTCGACGATGTCGTCGACCATGATGCAGGTCTTGCCCTCGACCGAGCCGATGACGTTGAGCACCTCGGCCTCGTTGGCCCTCGGACGCCGCTTGTCCATGATGGCCAGGTCGAGGTCGTTCAGCGCCTTGGCCAGCGCCCGGGCGCGCACCACGCCGCCGACGTCGGGGGAGACGATCACCGGGTCGGGGTAGTTGCTGGCCTGGATGTCCCTCAGCAGCACGGGGGTGGCGTAGATGTTTTCGACCGGCATGTTGAAGAAGCCCTGGATCTGGTCGGAGTGCAGGTCGATGGTGACCACGCGGTCGACGCCGACCTGGCCGAGCATGTCGGCGACGACCTTGGCGCTGATCGGCACGCGCGCCGAGCGCACGCGCCGGTCCTGGCGGGAGTATCCGAAGTAGGGCATGACCACGGTGATGCGCGCCGGGGCCGAGCGGCGCAGGGCGTCGACCATCAGCAGCAGCTCCATCAGCCGCCGGTGGGTCGGCCTGCAGGTCGACTGCAGGATGAAGACGTCGAACCCGCGCACGTTGCACTTGATCTCGACGCTGATCTCGCCGTCCCGGAAGTCCTCGACCTGGGCGGGGGCCAGGGGAATGCCCAGGTGCTTGGCGATGGCCTCGGCGCAGTCCGGCAGGGCGCGGCCGGAGAACAGCATGATGCGCGAGCTCAATGCCCCACTCTCTGTGCAAGCTGCTGGCTGGGGTGGCAGGACTCGAACCTGCGCATCACGGAATCAGAATCCGTTGCCTTACCAACTTGGCTACACCCCAGGCTTGCATCCTGAGAACGAGTACTGGGGTGGCAGGACTCGAACCTGCGCATCACGGGATCAAAACCCGTTGCCTTACCAGCTTGGCTACACCCCATTCACTCTCTCCAATTCAGTCAACAGTGGAGAGCGGTTGATGCCCCGCACCGCCCACGAAGTCCAGCCATCGGGAACGGACGCTGCGACCTGCCGGGCCGCATCGAGACTGGCAAAGCCGGCGAAGATGCAGCTTCCCGTTCCACTGAGTCGGGGTTCGGCAAAGCGCTTCAACCAATTCCAGGCAGATTCGATCTGCGGGTGCAGTTGCCTGGCAAGCGATTGAAAATCATTCTGCCGATCCCTGAGCAGGGCGGGGATTTTGCGAATTCGCCCGCTGGGTGTCAAATCCGAGTGCGTGAACATCGCTGCGGTCGAGCACGATATGCCGGGATGCACGATACACCAGACGCCCTCGTCCGGGGTGCAGGGTTCGAGTTCGTCGCCTCGCCCGCTGCCGATCGCCGAGCGACCGTGGATGAACAGCGGGACGTCGGCCCCGATGCCGGCGCCGAGCTCGCCGAGCGCCCGGGTGTCCAGACCGGCTCGGCAGAGCAGGTTGAGGCCGTGCAGCACGGTGGCGGCGTCCGAGCTGCCGCCGCCCAGCCCGCCGCCCATGGGGGTGCGCTTGTCGACCCTGATGCGCAGGTGCAGCGCCCCGCAGCCGGTGCGCTCCGCAAAGGCCGCGCAGCTGCGGTGCACTGTGCTGGGGGCGTCGGGGCGGTGCGCACCCTCGGGCAGCCCCTCGATGCGCAGCCCGCCGCCGGGGCTCGACTCAAAGCTGATGCACTCGCCGAGGTCGACGAACTGGTAGACCGTCTGGATGTCGTGGTAGCCGTCGGGGCGCTCGCCGATGACCCGCAGCGAGAGGTTGAGCTTGGCCGGCGCCGGCAGGGTCAGCATCACGCCGGGCGGCAGCGCCGGTGCACGATGTCGAGCGAGACGCGCTCGTGCACCGCCCGCACCCGCAGCGGGTCGCCGTGGGGGCTGCGCGCGGGCTCCGGGTATTCAACCCGCCAGGGGGCCGGCCCGGTGCGCTCGGAGGGCTCGGCCGGGGCGGCCTGTGCAGCGCCCGGCCTCAGCCAGGCCTCGATCTGCCTGAGCTGCGGCAGCGGCCGCAGCGGAAACCCCGGCGCCGGGGCGGGGGTGCGTCCGGAGAGGCGCGCCTCGGAGGCCAGATTGCCGCGCACTTCCTCGAGTGCGCGCGCCAGCTCGGGCGGCAGGTTGTCGGTGCGCCAGCGCCCCTTGGCGGTGGAGACGTGCACGGCGCCGTCGGCCGCCTCGCTGATGCTGAAGGCCGAGTAGCCCATCGGCCCGTAGAGATCCAGGCTGCGCTCATCGCCCCGGCGCTTCAGCCTGGCGTTCAGCGAGGTGCGCCGGCCGCTCTCGGGCTGGATCCGGATGCGGTACTCGCACACCCAGTGCTCGCCCAGCGGTGCGGGGGCGTCGCCCCGCTGCGGCGCCGCAACCGGGGCGGCGGGGTCGACGGCGGAGCGCGCACAGCCGAGCGCCAGCGCCGCGGTGACTGCGGCAGTCAGCAGCAGGCGGGCGCCCTCAGCGCCCCAGGTGCTCATCCAGAATGTCTTCAATCTTGGGGTTGACGGGGTAGAGCTCGGCGGCCTGGCGCCAGACGCGCTCGGCGTCCTCCCTGCGGTTGAGACGCCAGAGCAGCTGCCCCAGGTGCAGCCCGAACTCGCTGTTTTTTTCGAGCACCCAGCTGGTCTCGAGCAGCTCGAGGGCGCGCTCCAGGTTGCCGTCCTGGTATTCGACCCAGCCGAGGCTGTCCATGAAGGCGGCGTTGGCGGGGCGCTGGATCAGGGCGTCCTCGATGAGCTTGCGCGCCACGGCCAGGTCGGTGCCCAGCACGGCCAGGGTGTAGCCGCGCATGTTGAGCACATTCGGGTTGTCGGGGTGCTGATCGAGCAGCTGCCGGGTCAGCCGCAGCGCGCCCCGCTCGTCGCCGTTTTCGAGCAGCGCATAGCTGTAGCCCATGCTGGCGCCGAGGTGGACCGGATCGGTGCGCAGCGCCTCGGCGAAGGCTTCCTCGGCCTGGGCGAAGTCGTGCATGCGGGCGTAGAGCTCGCCGCGCATGACCAGCAGGGTGGCATTCGGCTTCTGGCGCGCCTGGATCATGGCGTTGATGCGCTCCAGCGCCTCGGGCAGTGCGCGCAGTTCCTGCAGCAGCTGGATGCCCCTGCTGAGGCTGTGCGAAAAGCGCTCGGGGGTGCCGACCCTGAAATAGTGCTCGACGGCGGTGCGCTTGTCGCCCCGCCCCTCGGCCAGGCTTGCCAGGAACAGCTGGGCGGCGGTGCTGCCCAGATCGGCGGCAACGGCGAGGGCGTGCTCGGCCTCTTCAATGTTCCGATCCTCCGGATCGGCCAGGCTGATCAGCAGGCTCGCCAGCTCCAGATGCAGCGAGGGGCTGAACGGATCCAGCTGGATCATTTTGCGGGTCAGGGTCAGCGCCATGTCGAGCCGTCCCATCTGTATCGCCGAGCTCTTGCACAGGTAGAGCGATGCGGGATCGCTGGAGTGCCTGCAGGTGTCGAATTCCTCGATGATCTCCTGATGGCGGTTCAGGTAGTGCAGCAGGCTCAGCCGCGCGCGCTCCGTGGTCTCGGGGTCGTCGACGCGCCTGAGCCATTTCAGCCCCTCCTCGGCGCGCCCGATGCGCCCGAGCAGCATGGCGTAGGGGATGTCGGCTTCCCGCCAGAGGGATCGGCTGCTGCGCACGATCGGCCCCAGCGACTTGAGCAGCGCCTGGATCTGCCGCTTCTCCTGCAGGTGCGGCCAGAGCGGCACCAGCACCTCGTCAAGACTCAGGCCGGGAAAGCGGCGCCCCATGGCGCGCAGGTGCTCGCCGAGCTTCCCGCTGTCGGTGCAGGCGTGGGCGGTCAGAACGGCCGTCCAGTTGTCGATGTCGTCGCGATCCAGCTTCAGCGCCTGCTCGGCCGCGTAGACGGAGCGCTTCCGGTTTTCCGGATCCGCGCACAGCAGCTCGGCGGCACGGCGCCAGGCGGCGGGGTCCCGGCTGCGGGTGGCGCGCTCGAGCCAGTCCTCGGCCAGCGGGGGTGAGGGGGTCTCGCCCGCCGGCTCGCCGCCCTGCAGCTCGGTGCGGATCAGCCGGTCGAATTTGGGCTCATCGGCGGGGGCGGACAGCTGCTCCTGCTCCGAGGTCGTCAGCACCTCGACCTCTGCCAGGGCCATATCGGATGCCCCCTCGCCCCAGATGACAACACCCGCTAGGACGGCCAGTGCGCACAGGATCAGACGCATCGGTGGGGCGGCGCTCGGAAAAGCCGCGAGATTATAGCCAGCGCCCAGGTGCGGGTCGGCTCCGGGGCGAGGGCTAAAATTGGCGCAAATCTGGCCGCATTTCGGCAGGCTTGTCCATTGAATCTCTTCGTCTGCGGGTTCTGCCACGCCACGGCGAATCTCGCCCTGCGCGAGCGCTTCGCACTGAGCGAGGGCGCCGCGGCGCTGGAGAGTCTGTGCGCCCTGGACGAGGTGGCCGGCGGCTTCGTGCTGTCGACCTGCAACCGCACCGAAATCGTCGCCGATCTGTGCCCCGCAGCCGACGGGGTCGCGCTGAAACGCTGGCTGCTGGACTACTGCGGCGTCGGCGATCCGGTGCCCGAGCACAGCCTGTACCTGCTGCGGGGCGCCGAGGCGCTGCGCCACGTCGCCCAGGTCGGCAGCGGGCTGGACTCGCAGGTGCTCGGCGAGCCGCAGATCCTCGGCCAGCTCAAGGACGCCGTGCAGCTGGCGGTCGAGACGGAGGCGCTCAGCCCCGGCATGCACGGCCTGATGCAGCGCGTGTTCGGGCTGATCAAGCAGGTGCGCAGCCGCACCGACATCGGCGTGCGCCCGACCTCGATCGCCTCGCGCGCCGTGCAGCTGGCGCGTATGCTGCTGATCGGGCGCGACCACAGCGCCCTGCTGGTCGGCGCCGGGGAGACCGCCCAGCTGGTCGGCGCCCATCTCAGGTCGGTCGGGATCGAGCGCATCGTCGTCGCCAACCGCTCGCGCCTCTCGGCGCTGCACCTGGCCGAGCGCCTCGGCGGCGAGGCGGCGCTGCTGGTCGAGATCGAAGCCCACCTGCGCGATGTCGACGTGGTGATCTCATCGACGCAGAGCCAGCTGCCGGTGATCGGCAAGGGTGCGGTCGAGTCGGCCTTTCGGCACCGCCGCCGCCGCCCGCTGCTGATGTTTGACCTGGCCGTCCCGCGCGACATCGAACCCCAGGTCGGCCGCCTGGCGGATGTCTACCTCTACACCCTCGACGACCTGCGCGACTCCGCCGAGGAGGGCATGGCGCAGCGGCTGGAGGCCGCCGAGGAGGCACAGCAGCTGCTGGAGGCGGGCGTGCGCGAGCTGCTCCAGGGGCTGGACGAGCGCGCCTCGAGCGAGCTGCTGCGCCGCTATCAGAGCAGCGCCGAGACCCGCGCCGGCGAAGTCCTCGGCGAGGCCGGCGCCCGGCTCGCCGCCGGCGAGAGCCCCGAGGACGTGCTCAGGCTGCTCTCGCACCGGCTGACCCAGACCCTGATGCACGAGCCGCGCACCTGGCTGCGGCACCTGGCGCGCGAGCATCCGGATGCGCTGCACAGCCTCGGTGAGCTGGACTCCGGGGCGGGGCGGTGAGCCCGGAACTGCGCGAGCGGCTCGAGTCGGTGCGCGTCCAGCGGGACGAGCTCGGCGGCGCCCTGAGCGAGCCCGGGCTGCATAAGGATCCTGTGCGCTACCGCGACCTGTCGCGCCAGTACGCCCGGCTGAACCGAACCGTCGAGAGCTATGACGAATACCTGCGCCTCGAGGCCGACGCCGCCGCCGCCGAGGAGCTCATCGGGCAGAGCCCCGCGGGGGATGAGTCGGTCGAGTGGGCGCGCGAGGAGCTCGAGAGCGGGCGCGAGCGCCTGGTGCGGCTGGGCGAGGAGATCGAGCTGCTGCTGCTGCCCCAGGATCCCGACAACGCCGCCGATGTCTACCTCGAGATCCGCGCCGGCACCGGCGGCGAGGAGGCCGGGCTGTTCGCCGGCGACCTGCTGCGCATGTACGCGCGCCACGCCGAGCGCCGCGGCTGGGACCTGTCGCTGCTGAGCGCGCGGGAGGGCGAGACCGGCGGCTACCGTGAGGTGGTCGCCCGCGTCACCGGCGAGGAGGTCTACATGCAGCTGCGCTACGAATCGGGCGTCCACCGCGTGCAGCGCGTGCCGCGCACCGAGTCGCAGGGGCGCATCCACACCTCGACCTGCACGGTGGCGGTGCTGCCGGTGCGCGAGGACGCCGGCGAGGTCGAGATCGCCAAGGAGGACATTCGCGTCGACACATTCCGCGCCTCGGGTGCGGGCGGCCAGCACGTCAACAAGACCGACTCGGCCATCCGCATCACGCACCTGCCCAGCGGGATCAGCGTCGAGTGCCAGGACCAGCGCTCGCAGCACCAGAACCGCGCGCAGGCCATGGCGCTGCTGGCGGCCAAGCTGCGCGATCTCGAGCAGCAGGCCATCGAGCAGGACCAGGCCGAGGCGCGCCGCAGCATGATCGGAACCGGCGAGCGCGCCGAGAAGATCCGCACCTACAACTTCCCCCAGGGGCGCATGACCGACCACCGCATCGGCCTGACGCAGCACAACCTGCCGGCGCTGCTCGACGGCGATCTGGACGGGCTGCTGCAGACGCTGCAGAGGGAGGATCAGCTGGCGAGGCTGCTGGCATCGGGCTGATCGGCGGCCTCGGGGGTCGCCGTCTGGCGGCGCTTGAGGATCACCGCAAACACCAGCAGCGCCAGCAGCGAGAGCCCCCCGAGCAGGGCGTAGGCCGCCGAGTAGTCGACCGCCCCGGCGACGTAGCCCGCCAGCAGCGGCCCCAGGGCGATGCCGAAGCCGGTCATCATCGAGATGCGCGGGAACAGCACCGCATAGCGATTGCTCACCAGCAGCTCGGAGCACAGCAGCGACTGCACCATGATGACGTTGCTGACGGTGGTGCCGAACAGCACGGTGTAGAGCGCGAACTGCCACAGGGTCTCGGCATTGGGCAGCAGCACCACCGAGACCGACTGCACCAGCAGCACGGCCACGGTGTAGGTGAAGATGCCGAAGCGGCGCATCAGCCAGGAGCCGGCGAAGCGCGAGAAGAAGCTGGAGCCGGACAGCGCCGAGAGCGACCAGACCGCCCAGCTCTCGCCGAACAGGGTCGCACAGACGTTGTAGATGTGCTGCATGCCGCCGACGTTGCTGCCCATGAACAGCAGGCAGCCCAGCCCCAGCCCGATGATCAGCGGCAGCTCGCCGGGCCGCAGGGCCTGACCCCCGGTCTGGTGCGCCCCGGGGCGGGGGCGGGTCAGGCGCGCGTCCAGCATCAGCACGGTGACCAGGCTGGCGCCCAGGTAGATCACCCCCAGCGCCGGCATGGTGACGTCGATGCCGAAGCGGTAGACCGCCGAGGTCGCCAGCGGGGCGATGAAGATGCCGCCGATCGACAGCCCTGTGGTCACCAGCGCCAGCCGGGCGCTGCGCGATTTCTGGTCGCGGAACCAGCGCGTGATCAGCGCCTGGCCGATCATCACGCCGCTGCAGCTGAAGGCGACGGCGAACAGCAGGTAGACCGCCGCCAGCACGCCGAGGCTGGCGCCGATGTGCGGGAACAGGAACAGCGAGGCGCAGCCGAACACCCCGCCGACGGCGATGATGCCGCGCACGTCGCGCTCGCGCACCAGGCGCCCGACCGTCAGCCCGATCAGGCTGGAGGCGAGGAACAGCCCCGAGGTCGCCGCCGAGAGCAGCTCGAGCGAGAAGCGGTCCGACAGCAGGGTGATCCAGACCCCGAACATCATGAAGCCCAGCCCGGAGACCGTGGTCATCAGCAGAGTCAGGGCGGCAGTGCCCGTGTTGATCGGCCTCACAGCCGCACCCCGCAGAGGCCGTTTCGGGCGAATAGTAGCCGTGCGGCAGATCGGGGTGGCTTTTCAAGGGGAAAAATCAGATGCCCCCAGTACAAAGAAACTTTTACCTGAATAGATTTAGAACGGAGAGATATCTGGCGCCCGCATTGCTGGTGATGCTGGGAGTGGCGGAAATGTCGAGCGGTTGATGCTGGATTTGGCTGGACAAGTTGTTTTTTTGGGGACCGTTTCGGCGATGCCAAACTGATGATGAATACCCCGACAGGCCGCCTGGCGCTGGCGCTGAAGCCGCAGAAAAACAGGGCTGAAAACCGCTTTTATTTAGAGGCTTGACAACCCCCCCTCTCTGATACCTTGAAAAGGTCAGGTTGATTTTGTTCACACCCAGGGAGGGTAGACATCATGAAAAAACTAACTGCTGTTTTAATCGCCGTGTTCCTGTTTCCGGCATCGTTTGCGTTGGGAGGGGAGCATCCCGCGCTCGCCAGTGAGCGACCATCACTCGTCAATGACGATTTGGCTTTTGCCTTTCATGGCGATGTCCCGCTGCGGGCTCAGTTTCTGAGCAGAGAGGAGATGCAGGAGATCACGGGCAATGCCCTCCCTGCCGCAGTATGGGTGGCAATAGTAAGGTGGGTGAAAGGTATTGCTATTGGTATTGGTGGTGTTGGTGGCAGCTTCGTGTCACTTGACTGGCTTTCTAAAACTTTTACAAACAAAGAATCATCGGCACACGCTAACGCAATTATTAAATTGGCTATCGGCTATCTGATTAAAAACCCGCCGAATCTTACAACTGAGGCGAGTTTTGAGACGGATTTTGAGAAAGCAATGGAGCTGCCACCAGGAAAGCAGCAGGTTGCCGTTTTACAAGCTGCGGCATTAAGAGCGGCGATTAACGATGCCGGTGTTATTACTTCCTCTCTAGTGGATGCCATCAATTACGCATTGGATACACACTTCCAAAATGAATTAAACAATATGCTGGAGGATTATGAACTGGAAGAATGGTACAACGACGACTCTGCGGGACTGATTCAGGAGGGTATGAATGATGCTTACGCTGCGGCAAAAACAAAGAAAGCTGAGGAAGTGCTGCGGGCAAGGATTTTGGCAAATATTCAGGGAGATTTTGCTCGGGAATTTGCCGAAGAGATCTTAGAGTTGATTGAGGAAACACCAGGCGAGGAAACCACGCCGAACAAGTCCACATCGACCAGCACGACCGCGCCGAGCAAGACCACCTCAACCAGCGGCGGCTGGCTATTAGAGGAAGAAGGCGAGGAATACGACCAGTCAGAACTTAGCCAACTGTATATGCCCCTGTCTGATGGACACATTTATTCTCTTTATGGGTACAACTTTGGTGGCGTGGGCGTTCAGACGAGCTCTTCTTCTGGGAACAGGAGCTATAGCTATCAGACGTTCTCTTGCACGGGAAACAGCTGCACGCTAACTCTGCACCGCTCACCATCCCAGGGCAGTCGATCCCCCAGTGTGAGCCGCCAACCCGCCAGTGTGAGCCGTTTTTAATACAGCCGGAGCCATAACAGTCATCGCCCTGGCCTCTGTCTTGCTGATTTCAG
>MEIF01000231.1 GCA_001750645.1 Gammaproteobacteria bacterium AqS3 | reverse complement strand
AGCCGCATAGACCCTCACGATCTGGTAGGCATTCCAGTTGGATGTGGGGAAGGTTAGAGACTTCTGTTTCCCGACCACTGTTGACTTGGTATCTACCGTCACATCAGTATTGTTCGATGCCAGCGTGACCGTCCGGGTACCCCCAGGATTTCTTGCCAGCTTGACCCTGAAGGCCTTAGAGCCACCCTCGACCACCGTCAGCGATGAAGACGACAGGATCAGTCCCGCATCGTCATCGATCACAGTCACCCCCACAGAGGCGGTATTGATTTTACTCCCGGTGAGGCTGATCGTCGCGGTGTCGTTAATGCTGTCGGCATCATGTGCCGCCCTGACCGTCACAGTCTGGGTCTGATTCCAGTTAGATGTAGTGAATGTTAGTGAGGTTTTATTGACCGTCACATCGGAGTTGTTAGATGACAGAGTGACCGTCCGAGTGTTTTTGGGATTTTTTGTCAGCTTTACTGTGAAAGTTTTGCTGCTGCCCTCGTTAATTGTCAGTGATGTCGGAGATAGGGTCAGTCCGACAGTGGGGACAACAGGGGCGGGGGGTGGAGGGGGAGAAGGAGGGGAGGTGTGGTACTCCAATAATTCCTCCGCTGCGGTATCATACAATACCCTTACGGTTCTATACTCACCATAGACATAAAGAGTCAGATCCCCTGACACAGAGCCATGAGGCCACCATTCAAGAGGACACCTCGGACTTCCTCCGACGTAACACGCTGACCCGTTACTAATAGATATGCTCAATAGGGTCTCTACGTGAGTGGCAGAATAAGCCGGAGTCGAGAACACCAGCCCCAGCAAGACCGCACCGGCGAGCAGTAACCGCCGGGCTAAATTAAGGAAAGAATCTTCAGGCTTGGTACGACATCGGCTTGCAGAAGCCATGCCAAAAGATCCGACCGTCCTAGTCTTGGAATCATTCATTGTTATTCTCCCCATGCGGCTATTTTGCCGCTTTTGCAGCGGGACACCCTCCCGCTATGGCTGGCATTCTACCCATTTCAAGCGGGGGCGGGGGATCGAGAACCGGTCAACCCTTGGTCTTATTGCAAGAAATCAGTCCGCGAGAGCAGCCCGCATTTTCTGGTAGAGCGGCGGGTGTGTTTGCATTTTCGGGGGGGCTCTTCATTGTTTCAGCCCCGAATGAGGCTGCGGCGGTCTGTCCGCAATCGTCCGACGATCTCCAGATTGACCGGCCTCGCTAAGGCGGTTCAGAGTAGCGAAGATGTGAAGAAATACCCTGACGATGGTGCATGGCAGCGGGGAATGAGGAAACACAGAGATGCAGGAACAAAGGAATATTTGACGACTGCGACGATATCACCCAGAACATTTCTGAGCTTGTCACCGCCAAATAGCACGAACAATATGGCTCACACCGTCTTCGACCCAAATAAGCAGGGCTGAATCTATATATGCGGCTGTATGGCGTTATTGAGTAACGGCTAGCACTGCCCTTTATGGGATCAGGTAACGCTGCCACTTGCAGAACCAGAATTCTCGCCCGGAAAATCAGGCGGCGTTGCCTTCAAAAAACCTAGAGAAATAAGATTTTTGCTCGCCAACTCAGGCCGATGATGTTGGATGTCGTCATCGATGCTCAAAACCGAGGTTGACATGGCGATCACGAGGAATGTGATGCGGCTGATTCTCAGGCCGGCGGCGACCAAACTGTTGACCCGACCCGTCGTGATTGCTCCAATTTTTGCGATGTTCCAATTGGGCGAAGTAGAGATTGGCATTGCCGGTTGAAACTGACATCTCGCCATTGCTGAATCCCAGCCCCGCGACTCTATGCCCCGAGCCAACCCCAGAACCGAGTTCACCCAACCCAAGCACAGCGCCATCTCCACCACTCCACAACCCAGACATCACATCATCACCGCCGGACAACAAACCGGCCAACCTGCCATCCCCCGCTTCCGGGGCTATCGCCGAAATACTCAACCCAGCAGCACCCGCATCGTCGTCCCTCACCGTTACAGTCACTGTGTCCGTTGCGGTAACCACTAGATTATTGTTTGAAGGCATACGCACTTCAAATCCAATCGTCGCAGTGTCATCAACTGCATCGCCATCCTCAGCTGCCCTCACCGTCACGGTCCGGGCGGTGTTCCAGTTGCTATTGCTCCCGCCGGTAAAGGTCAGCGCTGTCGGACTGATCGTGACATCATCATTGGTGGAAGTCAGAGTAATCTTCCGGTCATACCAGATCGCACTGTCCATCTTGACCGTGAAAGTCTTGACACCTCCCTCATCCATCTTCAATGACGTAACACTTGGTGCCAGTCCAATGTCTTTGTCAAACACCCTCACATAAACATTTTTCCACGTGCTTCTATTCCGCCCAAGAACATTTGATAAATAGAAACCACCGAGCTGTCCGCGCCTATCAATGTGATCGGAGTGATTATCTGCACTCACTGTCACGGTTTGAGCCTTATGCCAATTTGATGTCGTAAAGGTCAGAGTGTCTTGATTGCCAGCAGTTTCCGAATCAGTGTCAAATCTCAAATGGGCCACAGCCGATGTAGGATCGCCTTGTGCCCACGCTAAATCAAGAATCTCATTTTCAGGAGGCCGCGCCTTCAACCTGACCGAAAAACTGATAGAGGCACCTTCGCCTACGCTCATCCACGTTGTTGTTGAATTGGACACTCCAGCTACTTCTAGAATATCGCCATCAAGTATTTCGACAGCAACGCTGACACTCATAGAATTATGTCCCCTGATCGATGCCGTCAGCGAGATAGTTTCATTCTCAGTGATGAAATTCAGATCGGGAGAAGTGTCCACACGTATTGATTGGGAAACGCTCCAATTTGATGTCGTGAAGGTTAAGGTGCTCTTATTCACACTCAGATGAGTTGTAGATGACCGTCCGACTGTGACGGTTACATTGGCAATCGGTTGCTTACTGAGCTTAACACCGAATACATCGTGCTTTCCTTCTAGCATCCGCAATGATTCTTTTGACAAGACCAGCTCGAAATCGTCGTCATCGTACACAGTCACCGCCACCGAGGCTGACCGCAATCCTCCTGTCGCGGTGAGATTGATCGTTGCACTATCATCAGTCTTATCGCTGTCCTGAGCCGCCCTCACCGTCACGCTCTGGGCGGTGCTCCAGTTGGAAGTTGTGAAGCTCAGCGAGGTCTTATTCACCGTCACATCGGTGTCGCCGGATCGAACCAGCGTCACCGTGACATTGGCCGAGGGCTGCGCTGCCAGTCGCACCGTGAAGGACTTGCTGCCTCCCTCGTTGATCGTCAGGCTGCTTGTTGAGGGCATCAGATCTGCCTCGTCGTCATCCGTCACGCTCACCGAGATGCTGCCCGTCTGGCCGGCGTAGTCCCCGCCCGAGGCCGTCAGGCTGATGGTCGCGATGTCATCGGTGCTATCGTCATCCTGTGCCGCCCTCACCGTCACGCTCTGAGTGGTGTTCCAGTTGGACGTCGTGAAGCTCAGCGACGTCTTGCTCACTGTCACATCGGTGTCGCCGGATCGAACCAGCTTCACCGTGACATTGGCCGAGGGCTGCGTCGCCAGTTTCACCGTGAAGGTCTTGTTGCCGCCCTCATTGATCGTCAACGTTGACTTCGAGAGTGTCAGCTCGACAGCCACATCATCGTCAATTACAGTCAGCTGCAGCCAGTAAGAAAACCCCGATTCAGACATGGTGAGATAAATTCCCGCGCTGTCGTTAGTCTTGTCAGCATCATGAGCCGCTCTGATCGTCACTGTCTGGCCTGTATTCCAATTCGAAGCTCTAAGGGTCATCGCAGTTTGGTTTCCAGCCTCGTCCGGATTAGCGTCAAATGTCACGTCAGAATTGCTGGACGACAGACTAATAGTCCGATTGTTTCCGGGCCATTTATCCAGCCTAACATTAAAGTTTTCGGAGCCACCTTCCTGGATCGTCGATGGAAAACCCGACCAGCGCAGTCCCACATCGTCATCAAGGACCGTCACCTCCACAGAGCCGGCGGTGATGTCGGTGCCGGTCAGATTGATCGTCGCGGTGTCGTCAACTTTGTCATCATCATGAGCCGCATAGACCGTTACTGTCTGGGTCTGATTCCAGTTGGATGAGGTGAACGTCAGAGAGTTCTGTTTCCCGAACACTGCTGATTGGGCATCCACCGTCACTTCAGCATTGTTGGATGCCAGGGTGACCGTTCGGGTGCCCCCGGGATTTTTTGCCAGCTTGACCGTGAAGGTATTGGTGCGGCCCTCGCTCACCTTCAGAGAAGTCGGCGATAGGACAAACTCGGTCCTGTCGTCATCAATGACCGTCACATTTACAGAGCTGGAGACGATGCCGGTGCCGGTCAGGCTGATCGTCGCGGTGTCGTCAAGCTTGTCGGTGTCATGAGCCGCCCTGACCGTCACTGTCTGGACTGCGTTCCAGTTCGAAGCTGTAAAGGTCAGCGAAGTTTTATTTACGGTTACATCGCTTGAACCTGAGCGGGTCAAATTAATAGTCCGATTGTTTCCGGGCCAATTGCCCAGCTTGACCGTAAAGGTCTTGGATCCCCCTTCTGAGATCGTTAGGGATGAAGTCGACAAGGTCAGCCTCATTGGAAGGCGAAGCCGC
>MEIF01000230.1 GCA_001750645.1 Gammaproteobacteria bacterium AqS3 | reverse complement strand
ATCGGTCAGGGTCAGATGTCCGATGGAACGCTGCGGCTGATCGGGCTGTCGTGGGCTCTGCTGGAAAACAGTTCGGTGCTGCTGCTTGAGGAGCCGGAAATGTCCCTGCATTTTGAAGTGACTCGAAGCTTGATATGGCTTTTAAATGCAGGGTTGATTGGGAAGAAAGGGCGGAAGCAGATTTTTTCCAGTACGCACAGCCCGACATTCTTGTGGGATGAGGCAATTGAAGCAGAGGAGATTCTGCTATTAACCCCTCCGGAACATTCGGACGGGGGAACAAAAGTTTGGCCGGCAGCTGACATTCAGGATATTGAAGTCCTGCGGGAAATAGGCGAGCGCATCGGCTTCACCGCCATCCAGACCACCACACCCAAAAACAATTTGCACATTGCCGCTGAATTTGAGAATTGATCCTGATGGGGGTTTATGTGCGCCTTTATACTGAGGACGAACTGACTCGGGTTGTCATGGAAAAGATTCTTCAGCAGATGGATCGAGGCTATTCAGTTTTCGGATTTTCATATTGGTACAAACACACCGTTCAAAAGCGGGTTGCGGACTTGAATCATTCGGCAAAAGGCGACGTGCTGTATTTGGTTGTGACGGATCAGGACACGCCGGGCAATTGTCCGGCCGGTGCCGTGGAAAATTTGGGTGCTCCGCTGGCACCCAACTTGTTGTACCGGTTTGCCGTGATGGAAATTGAGGCTTGGATCATGGCGGACAGGGAGAATTTCGCCGAATTTCTCTCAGTCGATATTCACTCGGTGCCGCAGCTGCCCGATGAGGTACCCAAGCCCAGGGAAGAAATCGTGGCCATTGCAAAAAAATTCAGAGTGAAGGATATTCGGACTCAGCTGAGTCCCAATCCGTCCAATCCGGCTTCCAGAGTGGGGCTGAATTACAACAAGGTTTTGTCTGGTTTTGTTCGGGAGCAATGGAACGTCCATAGCGCACAGAAACACTCCCCCAGCCTGAAGCGCACCTGTCAGCGCTTGCAGACATTCCGATTGAAGCGAGTCTGAATATGCCGGGGGCGATGTCTGGGGTGTTTCGGGTTCTGTCTGACTCAGGGACAATCCAACATGATGGGCTTGCTGTTAAAATCGTGGACGACCGGGGCACTGAAAGCCTCAGAATCCTCAAGCCTTCTCAGGGATAGACATGTACATCAGCAGGGTGCAGCTCAAGAACTGGCGCAATTTTGTCGAGGTCGATGTGCCGCTGCGCCACAGCCAGTTTCTGGCCGGCCCCAATGCTTCTGGCAAATCCAACTTTCTCGATGTATTTCGTTTTCTTCACGACATCGCCAAGCCCGGAGGTGGCGGGCTTCAGAGTGCTGTCGATAAACGAGGAGGGCTGTCGAAAATACGCAGCTTCCATGCGCGCAATAAATCGGCGGAGGTGTTCATCTGCGTTGACCTGTGCGGCTTTGAGCGGGAATGGTCGAAAAAGGGCAGAGACAGACCGCCCGAGTGGAGCTATGAAATCGGCATCAGGACCGAAAGACCCCGGTCGGGCGCTGCAGTGGTTTCGCATGAGGCGGTCTACAGAAACGGCAGGAAAATAATGCGGCGCCCGGACAAACGGGACGAAAAAGATCCGGAGCGCCTGAAGCAGACTTATATGGAGCAGGTTGGCTGCAATGAAAAATTCAGGGAGATCTCGAAATTTTTCAGCGAGATTTCATACATGAACCTGGTTCCGCAGCTGCTGCGCCACTCGGCGGAAATTCAGGGAAAGGTGGTTGAGGGTGAT
>MEIF01000023.1 GCA_001750645.1 Gammaproteobacteria bacterium AqS3 | reverse complement strand
TTTCATCTCAGCGCCCTCCCGGTCTTGAACGCACCGCCCGCTGGCGGCGCCGGTGGATTATAGATACATAAGCACGGGCTGCGACTCGTTTTGATCGGGGCTTGCACATCCCAATGCGCAGCCCGCCATCCAGCCCGCCATCCAGCCCGCCGATGCGCAAAATCACACCCCCGGTTTCAGGGCATCCAAATCCCTCCTCCCGCACCGCAGCCGTCGCCATCATCAGGGCAGCAGCCATCAGTTTTTTCATTTCAAATCCACATCCCTTTTTTGCGCATTAAATTAAGGTATATAAATCCGGCGTGATATAAACTGCCGCCCGCAAAGCACCGCAGCGGTTCAGCCTTGCCCCCCCTCCGCGCCCTTGCATCCAGCTGCTGTGTCGCAATCCTGCTCACCCTCCCGGCCTGCACCCCGGCCCCGCAGGAAGCCACCCTGACCCTCTACTCGGCGCGCGCGGAGCATCTGATCCGCCCGCTGCTGGACGCCTATCAAGCCCAGAGCGGCGTGCGCATCGAGCTGCTGACCGATTCCGCCGCATCCCTGAGCGAGCGCCTCGCCCGCGAGGGCGAGGGCAGCCCTGCCGACCTGCTGATGACGGTCGATGCGGGCAATCTCTGGCACGCCGCCGAGCGCGGGCTGCTGCAGCCGGTCGACTCAGCGGCGCTGGCCGAGGCCGTCCCGGAGCACCTGCGCGATCCGCAGGGGCGCTGGTACGCCCTCTCGCTGCGGCTGCGCACCATGGTCTACCGGGACGGCGCCGTGCAGCCCGGCGAGCTGAGCCACTATCGCGATCTGGCCGAGCCCCGCTGGAGAGGCCGGCTCTGCCTGCGCACCTCCAAGAAGATCTACAACCAGTCGCTCGCGGCGATGCTGCTCGACGCCTACGGCTCCGATCAGACCCTGGCCATCCTCAAGGGCTGGGTCGCCAATCTGGCCGAGGAGCCTTTTTCAAGCGACACGCTGGCGCTCAGG
The DNA here is from genome assembly GCA_001750645.1 of Gammaproteobacteria bacterium AqS3. Classification (GTDB taxonomy): domain Bacteria; phylum Pseudomonadota; class Gammaproteobacteria; order MEIF01; family AqS3; genus AqS3. The sequence continues at coordinate 53,681 of MEIF01000023.1, read as the reverse complement.
GCCGTGGCCGACGGCGTCTGCGATGTCACGCTGGTCAACACCTACTACCTGGCACGGCTCGTGATTGAGGATCCCGAGACCCCGCTCAGGCTGAAATGGGCCGAGGCCGACGGCGATATGGGACTGCACGTCAACATTTCCGGCGCCGGCATCGCGCGCCACGCCCCCCATCCTGAGGCGGCCCGCGCCTTTCTGGAATGGCTGCTGAGTCCCGAGGCGCAGCGCATCTACGCCGAGACCGGGCTGGAGCACCCGGTGCGCGCCGACATTCCGCTGCACCCGGTGCTGCGGGACTGGGGCGCCTTCACCCCCGATCAGCGCCCCCTGCTGCGCTCGGGCGAGCTGCAGGCCGAGGCCGTGCAGCTGATGCAGCAGGCCGGCTATCGCTGAGTCCAGATCGCCCCGGCCGGGCTCCAGCCGAACAGCGCATCGCCCGCCAGCACCGCCGCCGCGCTGCTCCAGCTGGGCTGCTCGCGCGGCCACCACACGCCCAGATCAAACTGGCAGCCCATCCAGAGGCGCCCGCGAACATCGCGCAGCTGCATGACATCCAGGAACAGCCTGCGGGCCGCATCCGGACGGCCCAGGTTCAGCAGCGCCATGACCAGCTCGCAGGTCTCGGCGACGGTGACCCAGGGCTCGTCGGTCACGCAGCGGCATCCCAGGTTCGGCTCGATGAATTCATCCCAGCGCGCATCGATGCGCTCGGCGCCCCACTCCGGCGTCCCCAACCCCGCCAGCACGGGATAGAACCAGTCCATTGCGTGATTGGACTTGTCGGGCCAGTCCTGGTCGAAGCTGTCCGCCTCGCTCCGGATCGCCTCGCCAATCCGCGCGCGCGCACTGAGCCACTCTGCGGCATCCGGAGCGTGCCCGTACAGCGCTGCGGCATCGGCCAGGCTGAGGCAGATGCTGCTGCAGGCGGTGCGCAGTGCGCTGCCGTGCACCGAGCCGTCGGCGGCGCGCGCCCAGGCCACCGTCCCGTCCGGATTCTGGTGCGCCAGTGCGAACTCAATGCCCCTTGAGACCGCCGACTGATAGGGTTCGGGATCGAGGCCGCAGGCGGCGGCGTGACGCACCGCCGTGGCCAGGTAGGCGGCGTGATGCACCACGCTCCAGGCCGACGCCGCCCGAACCTCCCCGAGACGGTATTCGGCCCACCAGCCGCCGTCCGGACGCTGGTGCTGCACCGCCCAGTCGAGCGCCCCCCGGACCGCGTCCAGATCGCCCCAGGAGGCCAGCGCCATCGTCGCCTCAAGCATGTTCCAGAGATCCAGCCGGGTCGCATCGACGGTCCAGTGAATCGCCCCGTCCCGCGTCTGCGCCTGGCGGATCTGCTCGACGCTGGGTGCCAGCAGGCTGCGCGCAGAATCCGAATCGAGCGATTCAGGGACCTCACGCAGCTGCATCGGCAGGTGATTCACGGTCCGAAGTAGAGCACGATGCTCTTGCCCATAACCGGGTTGAGAATTCCCTCCAGAGTGCGCAGCCAAACCCTCGGCTGCATCAGATCGCGCACCAGCAGCCCGTGCCAGAACTGCACCGAAGCCCGATCGGCCCAGTCGCGGTAGAACCAGCTTCGCAGCCACCAGTAGGGGGTGTGCAGGGCGTGCGCCCCGGCGCTGCCGGTGCAGCGCAGGCCCAGCTCGGTCTCGGCCAGCCGCCGCAATTGCCGCTTGCGGAAGATGCGCACGTGCCCGCCCGGCTCGAAGGCGTAGTGCGGATCGAGCTCCCAGCAGATGCGCTCGCACCAGCGGCGCGGAACGCTCAGGGCGACGCGCCCGGCGCCGGGCCTGAGCACCCGGCGGATCTCGGCCAGCGCCCCGGCCGGATCGGCCAGGTGCTCGAGCACCTCGGAGCAGATCACCGCATCGAGGCTGCCGTCGGGGAGCGGCAGGTGCATGGCATCGGTGCACAGCCAGGCGAGCTCGGCCTCGGGGTGCATCGGCAGCTCGCGCGCCTTGGCCGCGGCGGCGCTGAGCGCCGCGCTGGAGCGATCGGCGCCGATGACGCGCAGCGGCAGCTCGTGCACCAGCGCCAGGGCGTGCCGACCCTCGCCGCAGCCCAGATCCAGAACCCGCGCACCGGGCGACAGATCGAGCCTGGCAAAGTCGACCGTCTTCACCGGCCCAGTTCCTCAAGATACCACGACTCATAGCGCTCGCCCATGCGCTCGAGGCTGTAGTGCTCGGCGATGCGCTCCGGGGCGCGCCGGCGCAGTTCGGTTCGGTAGGCCGCATCGCCCAGCACGCGGCGCACCCCCCGCACCAGCGCATCGGCATCGCCGGGCGCCACCACCTCGCAGGCCTCTCCGGCGACCTCGCCGAGGGCGCCGCCCGAGGTCGTCACCACGGCCGCCCCGCACGCCATGGCCTCGATGAGGGGCAGCCCGAAGCCCTCGTAGACCGACGGCACCACCACGGTCTCGGCGCGGCAGTACTGCTCGACAACCGCCGCATCGCTGAGCCCCTGCACCACCTGCACGGCGCCATCCAGACCCAGATCAGCGATGCGCTCGTGCAGACGGCTGCGCGTGTTCAGGTTGCACAGCAGCACCAGGTGCAGGTGCGCGAATTCGCGATCGGCGCGCAGCAGCGCCAGTGCATTCAGAAGAAAGTCCAGCCCCTTGTACGGGGCGTCGGCGCTCGCCAGGGCAAACAGCCGGCCGGGCTCGGGGGCGACGCCGGGGGTGCGCAGATAGCGGTTCAGATCGACTCCGTTGGGAATGATGCGAATGCGCTCGCGCGCAATGCCGGTGCATTCGGCCCAATCCTCGGCCGCCGCCGCCGAGACCGTGACGAGGCGCCGCAGCCGGACCGCCGTGCGATCCTGCATGCCGAGAAAGCGGTACCAGCGGTGCAGCAGCAGGCGGTGCGAGAGCTTCGGCTCAAAGGCCAGCTGCAGTTCAAGATCGCGCCGCACGGGGTGGTGCAGCGTGGCGAACAGCGGCAGCTCTCGCTGCTGGATGTCGATGAGGGCGCTGAACAGCCCCTGGTTGTCGTGGATGACGTCGTAGTTTTTTGCCTGATCGGGCAGACGCTCCAGCCAGGCGAGCAGCCTGCGCCCGAACAGCCACGGCTCGGGGAAGCCGCCGCTCCAGGTGCTCAGGAATTCAGCGACGCTGAGCGGGTCCCGGCAATAGCCCCAGCGCCACTGGCGCGCGCGATGTCTGGTGCCGTGCAGGTCGAGGCTGGGGAGGCGAATCAGGCGGGCGCCCTCGGGCAGATGCGGATAGGGCGGACCGCTGATGACATCAACGCTGTGTCCGCGCCGCAGCAAGACCTGAGTCAGCATTCGCACATAAACCCCTTGTCCTCCGCTATAAGGATTACCCCGATACGTAGTCAGACAGATGCGCAAGGTGTCTGGTTCCGTCAGATCCGGGCGGCCAGGGTGGTCATCACGCGCGCAGCCAGGTGCATGGCCTGGCGCGCGGGTGCGGGCAGCTCGGCGCCCCCCCGGACTTTGGCTGCATCGCCGTGGGCAATCTCATCGCTGCGCATCTGACGGATGAGGGCGCGCGAGCGGGCATCGCCCTCGGGCAGCCGATCCAGGTGCCCCCGCAGATGCTCGGCGACCTGCCGCTCGGTCTCCCGGACAAACCCCAGGCTGCCGGCATCGCCGGTGCAGCCGGCGGTGCAGCCGATCACAAACGCCCCCGCATACCAGAGCGGATCCAGGACGCTGGTCGCCCCGCCCAGCTCATCCAGGCGCGCGCGGCACCAGCGCAGGTGCTCGACCTCATCATCGGCGGCGTCGCGCAGCAGGGTGCGGGTCTCGGACTTGCGGGCGCTGCAGGCCTGACCCCGATAGAGCGCCTGGGCGGCGATCTCGCCGGCGTGGTTGACCCGCATCAGCCGGATGCTGAGGGCTCGGTCGCGCTCGCTCATATTCCCGTCCTCCTCGGCCTCGGCCGGATAGGCGCCGGCGCCCTCGGGGGCCGACGGCAGCGTCGCACCGCCGCAGATGCGCAGGGCACGGTCAAGCTCGCCGATCAGAGAGTCGAGCATCAGCCCGGCGGCCAGAGCATCTGGCGGCCCGCCAGCAGATGCAGGTGAATGTGGTAGACCGACTGGCCGCCGTTGCCGTTGCAGTTGAAGACCGTGCGGTAGCCCTCCTCGGCGATGCCCAGCTGCCGGGCCAGATCGCGGCAGACGGCGAACAGATGCCCCATCAGCTCGCCGTCCTCGGGAGCGAGGTCGTTGAGCGTGGCAATGTGTTTGTTGGGGATGATCAGGATGTGGATCGGCGCCTGGGGATTGACATCGTGAAAGGCCGAAACCTGATCGTCCCGGTGAACCCAGCGCGGCTCGATTTCCCCGCGCACCATTTTGCAAAACAGGCAGTCTTGCGTCACGGTAACTCCTTAGCGGAGTGCGTTAGCGGATCGGTTTTTATAGTATAGCCCGCCCCCAGACGATGGGCCGATGCAGCAGTCCTCTCGGATTCATTCAGCGCTCGACGGTGTGCCCCTCGACCCCGCGCATCCGGACTGGTCGGGGCACTGGGACATCCTGAGTTCGAGGGCCTCGGCATCGGTCCACCTCCACCGCAGCGGCGCCTGGGTGATCAAGCGGTTTGCCGCGGGCGGGCTGCGGTTCAGACTCAACCCGCCGCACGAACGCATCCGACGCGCGCACCGCTTTCTGGCCGGCTCCGGTCTCGACGCCCCCGAATTGCTCATCTGCGGCAGCCCCTCAAGGGCGAGCGGCGGATGCAGCTTCGTCGTCTACCGCCACACGGACGGAATCGGCCTGGGATCGCTGTGTACCCGCATTCTGCCGGACGCCGCCGAGCTGGCCGACTGGTCGGCGCCGCTGTGGGGGCGCATCGGCGAACTCGCCGGAAAAATCCACGCCCTCGGCTGGGTCCACGGCGACCTGCAGCCGGACAACATCCTCATCACGCCCGAGTCCCCGCCCCGGCTGGTGCTGATCGACAACGAGCGCACGCGGGCGCCGCTGCCCTGGCGCAGGGCGCGCGAGCGGCGCCGCAATCTGGCACAGCTGCTCATGCTGCCGTGCGAATATCTGCCGCAGCCGGCGCGCGCGCAGATGCTCGCCGGCTACCGCCGCTTGCTCCCCTGCCCGGATGCCCTCTGGATGCAGGCCGAGGCCCGCGCCGCACAGCGCCGCGCCGAAAAATATCCGCATGGACAGTGGCTCGAGGGCGACCGCAGCGATGCGGTCTGGCTCAGGCGACTCAGGGAGGCGCTGGGCGGCTGAAGCTGCACCGGGGCTCAGTCCCTGGGCTTGGGGCGGTACTGCTGCTGCCAGTGCTCGGCGGCCTGCACGACCCGGGCATCGACGCCGCTGCCCTTCAGGTAGAGCCGAATCCACTCGTCCCGCTGCGCCTCATCCACGCCCAGCAGTTCGGCGTCGACGAGGAAGCGGCCGAGGTCGCGCCCGAAGGCGCGCAGTGCGCCGAACCGCACGCGCTCAACCTGCTGGGTGTCGACCGCGTGCACCGCCCCGCCCGAGGCGACCACAAAGTTGTCCCACTTGGCGTCGCCGTGCACCAGACTGCGGCGGTGCGCGCGCCCCAGCAGATCAATGCTGCGATGCACGGCGCGCTCGGTGGCGGCGCTGTCGCCGCCGGAGTACACCTGGCGCAGCGAGGGCCAGTCCCCCAAATCGGGCAGCAGCTGGATCCAGCCGTAGTTGAGCAGCAGGTAGATGGCCTCGCTGCCGACAAAGCCCTCAAAGCGGGTGCAGCACTCCGCCGCCCGCACCAGCCGGGTGTGACGCCGCCACATCCAGTCGAGCGCCATGCCGAAGCCGCTGCGCTCGTAGTGGCGGATGACCCAGGAGCGGCCGGCGCACTGCACGCGCCCGATGCCCTTCTCATCGCGCCCCTTGATCGGCTCGATCCGGTTCAGCACGGCAAACAGATCATCGCTGGCCAGGTGCAGCCCGGCGTCGCGCTCCCAGAGAAACAGAATCACGACCGATGGCGCCGGTGCAGCGCCTGGGCGCGCGCCGTGATGGCCCCCCACTGCCGCAGGACGTCCCGGCGCCGGGAGCGCCAGGCCGTTCCGCAGAGCGCCCGCGCAAACCGCACCCGATCGCACAGGCTGAGCTCGAGTTCGCCGAGGGAGAACAGCAGCTGGGCCAGATCGCGAACCATCAGGCGCCGCGGAACCTCGACGCCGCAGTAGGCCCGGTGCAGGTCCAGCAGAAACAGTTCGGGGCGCCCTGCGGGATGATCCGCCCAGGCCTTCGACACCATGAAATGGCAGGCATAGCAGTCGCGGTGGGCGACGCCGGCGTCAAACATTCCCCCGGCGAGGGCGCCGACGGCGTCAATCAGCGCCGCGCGCACCTGCGGCGAGGGGAATTTCCAGCCCCAGCTCTGCAGCAGGTGATCCAGCTGCACCGCCTCGGGGAGCGCCTCGCTGACGATGAGGGAGCGCTGGTGCGCCGGCGAGACGCCTTCGCGCCAGAAGGCGCGCACCCGGATCGCCGCAACCCCGGCATTCTGGAGGCGCCGCGCCGCGCGCAGCTCGTTGACCGCACTGAGCACCGGGTGCTTGCCGGTGAGCCAGTTTTTCAGCAGCTCGCCCCAGCCGGCGCCGAAGTGCTGCTTGATGTAGTAGGTCTGCCCGCCGTGCTCAAAGCGCAGGGTTCGGCGCCCCGGTGCGCTGCGCACGACCTCGCCCCGCAGTGCGCAGGCCGCCGCCCAGACATCGCCGCCGAGCAGCGGGTGCAGCGCCTCGTCAACGAAGTTATGCCGCCTGCTCCACCACATCGATCGCGACCTCCAAGTGGGCTCCGGATTGCTGGGCGCCGCCCCAGCGCCGCCCGGCCTGGGACATGTCCCGGCGCTGATCCTCATCGACGAGCAGGGCGGTGAGCGCATCGGCGGCGCTGCCGGCGTCAAACGGCTCCGGCAGAATTTTCGCGGCGCCCGCCGCCTCCAGCAACGGGGCGTAGCCGCAGACCGCACTGGCGAGCACCGGGGCGCCGCACGCCGCCGCCTCCAGCAGCACCTTGCCGCCGGCCTCCCGCCGCGCCGGGTGCAGCAGCACGGCGGCGCCGAGGTAGAGCGCCCGCAGCGAGCGCTGCACGGGCAGACACTCGGCGCCCAGCCGCCGCATTTTTCTCAGCAGCGACCGGGGGCACTTGGCCGCGACCACCGTCAGCGGGAAGCGCCGGTGCAGAGCCGCATCGAGGCGGGAGTAGATCTCGACCGTGCGGTCGAGCCCCTTGTTGCGGACGTCCGTGACGATGGCCACCACGCCTCTGCGATCACCCGGCTCGGGTGCAGACCCGGCCCCAGCCGATGCGGCGGCAGGGTCGAGAAGCGGCGGCAGAATGCGGTGGCTTTCAGGTGCGTAGTGGCGCAGATACTGGTCGCGCTGGGGCTCGGTCAGGAACAGCACGCAGCGCGCCCCCAGAGCCGCGCGCTCCAGCGACAGCAGCGTGCGGTAGCGTCCCAGCACGCTGCGCCAGCGCCCCTGCAGCCGCACCGCCAGGGCGTCGTCGGAGCAGAAGTAGACATCCAGGCCGGCACAGCGCGAAAATCCGACGCAGCAGTCGAAGTCGCCGCTCACCCTGGACACCGCGCGGGAGAATTCCGCCGCGCGGGCGTGGTTGCTGCGCACCTGGACGGGCACCACCCTGGCGGTCATGCCGGCCGGGGCGGGCGGTCCGTCCCAGCGGGTGCAGAGCACTTCAACCTCATGCCCGCGGCGGACGAGAGCCTCTCCCAGCGCCAGGGCGTCGCGCTGCGCCCCGCCGTGCGGGAAGTAGCGCTGCAGGGCGATCAGGACCCTCACCGCACCTCGCCGCCGTCGCCCCCATCCGGGTCATCCCCGGACGCCTCCGCAGCGGACTCATCCAGACCGGACTGACCGGACTGACCGGACGGCGCCGCCGGGCCGCCCCGCCCCTCATCGCCGCCGTGCGGGCGCTCCTCCTGAAGGGCGTGCAGGCGGTTGCGCACGCTCTGCAGCGCGCGCCGCCACAGGCTGCGCTGGACAAACTCATAGCCGCTGCTGCCGGCATAAGGTCGGCCGATCGACTCGCTGTAGTAGCCGATTTCGCGCACGCTGCCCCGCATCAGCGTGGCGCCGCCCTGGTGCAATTCATAGCGCGCCCGAAATTCCAGCTGGTGCGTGTTCTGAATCGAGTCATTCCTGGGGAACTGCACCGCCTGGCTGCGATAGGAAATATCGCCCAGGTGGAGCACCCGGTCGCTCAGGCCGGCACCTGCGCGCTCCTGCGAGGTCTCCGAGTAGACGAACTGGCGCAGGCGCTCACCGACGCTGGAGTCAAAACTCCACCGGATCCGCTCATAGCCCGAGACCTCGGTGCGCAGGCGATAGCCGCAGCCGCCCAGCCAAACCGTCAGCAGCAGCCCGACGAGCGCCCAGGTCAGGAGTTTCTGCACAGCAGATTGATCAGACGGTCGGGGACAAAAATAACCTTGAAGGGCTCGGCGCCGCCCAGGTGGCGCTGCACGTTGCCGTCGGCCAGCGCCAGCGCCCGAATCTGGTCTTCTCCGGCGCCCGGCGGCGCCTCGATCTGGGCGCGCACCCTGCCGTTGACCTGCACGGCGAGTTGCAGCAGGCGCTCGCGCGCCTTTTCGGGGTCGCCCTCGGGCCAGGTGCACTCGACCGGGTCGCCGTCGCCCCCCAGCTGCCGCCACAGCGCATGGCAGACGTGCGGGATGATCGGCGACAGCAGCAGCACGGCCTGGCGCATCACCTGGCCGATCAGATCGCGCTCGGCCGCATTGAGCTGCCCGGCCGGGGCAGCCTCGGCCTCCGCCTCATCCGGGGCCCACAGCACCCGGACGGCATTGAGCAGCTCCATCACGGCGGCGATGGCCGTGTTGAATGTCATGCGCCGCTGATAGTCGTCGCGGACCTTGATCAGGGTCTGGTGCAGCTTGCGCTCAAGCGCCAGGGCGGCCTCGCCGAGCGGGCGGCCGTCGCCCGCAGCGCCGGCGGTCTCGACCAGCTTCAGATAGCGGCCGACCATGTCGTGCAGGCGGCGAATGAATCGATGCGCCCCCCGAATGCCCTCGTCCGACCACTCCAGCGAGCGCTCCGGCGGGGCTGCGAACAGGCTGAACAGACGCACGGTGTCGGCGCCGAACTCATCGATCAGGCTCTGCGGATCAACCACATTGCCGCGCGATTTCGACATCTTGCCGCCGTCCTTGAGCACCATGCCCTGGGTCAGCAGCCGCGAGAACGGCTCGTCGCTCCTCACCAGGCCCATGTCGCGCATCACCTTGTGAAAGAAGCGCGCGTAGAGCAGGTGCAGGATGGCGTGCTCGACGCCGCCGATGTACTGATCGACCGGCAGCCAGTGGTTGGCCTCGTCCGGCTCGAGCATGCCGTCCGAATATTCCGGGCAGGTGTAGCGGGCGTAGTACCAGGACGACTGGAAGAAGGTGTCAAAGGTGTCGGTCTCCCGGCGCGCGGGACGGCCGCACTCGGGGCAGTCGACCGCGTAAAACTCGGGCATGTCCCCCAGCGGCGAGCGCGGGCTTTTCAGCTCGAGGGACTCGGGCAGCACGACCGGCAGGTCGGCATCGGGCACCGGCACGACGCCGCACTGGGTGCAGTGAATCATCGGGATCGGCGTGCCCCAGTAACGCTGCCTGGAGACCCCCCAGTCGCGCAGGCGGTACTGGACAGCCTCCCCGCCCGCATCCCGCTGCCGCAGAAAATCGGCGACCCGGGCAAAGGCCTGCTCGAAGCCGAGCCCGTCGATGAGCGCACCGGAGTTGATCACCGTCCCGTCATGGCCGGTCCACGGCCCGGCCTCCAGATCGTTCAGCTCGCCGTCGGGCGGCAGCAGCACCTGCGGCGCCGGCAGGCCGTACTGGCGGGCAAATTCCCAGTCGCGCTGGTCGTGCCCCGGGCAGCACATCATGGCCCCGGTGCCGTATTCGGCCAGAATAAAGTTCATGGCCCAGACCGGGATGCGCTCGCCGCTGAGCGGATTGACGGCCTCGAGTCCCAGGTCGACCCCGAGCTTCTGCCCCGCCTCCCCGCCGGCCTCGGCCTCCCTGAGCCGCTCGTGATGCTCGATGAACTCGGCGATCTCGGGACGCCGCTGCGCCAGCCTGCGGACGATGGCGTGCTCGGGCGACAGCCCCAGCACGGCGGCGCCGGCCAGCGTGTCGGGGCGCGTGGTGAAGACCTCGATGCGCTCGCCGCCGTCGGCGAGGGTGAAGGCGATGTTGACCCCCCGGGAGCGGCCGATCCAGTTGCGCTGCATGGTGCGCACGGTGTCGGGCCAGCCGTCCATGTCGTCGAGCTCATCGAGCAGCTCGTCGGCGTAGTCGGTGATGCGCACGAACCACTGCGCCATCGTGCGCCTCTCGACCAGGGCGCCCGAGCGCCAGCCCCGCCCCTCGATGACCTGCTCGTTGGCCAGCACGGTCTCCTCGACCGGATCCCAGTTGACCTGCGCCTCTCGGCGGTAGACCAGCCCCCGCCGGTGCATCTGCAGAAACATCCACTGCTCCCAGCGGTAGTAGTCCTGATCGCAGGTGGCGAGCTCTCTGCGCCAGTCGTAGGCAAACCCGAGCCGCCGCAGCTGGGCGCGCATCTGCGAGATGTTCTCCCGGGTCCAGGACGAGGGCGCCGAGCCCCGCTCCAGCGCCGCATTCTCGGCCGGCAGGCCGAAGGCGTCCCAGCCGATGGGCTGCAGCACGTTGAAGCCGATCATCCGGTAGAAGCGCGACAGGGCGTCGCCGATCGAGTAGTTGCGCACGTGCCCCATGTGCAGCCGCCCGCTCGGATAGGGCAGCATGGAGAGACAGTAGAACTTTTCGCGCGCTGCATCCGGTGTGACGCAGAAGGTCTCGTGCTCAGACCAATACCGCTGAACCGCCTGCTCTATTGCCTCGAAATCGTATTCACTCACAGCAGCAGCGCACTGGACGGGTCGATGCGAGCGGCTATTATTGCAACACTTCCAGAATCGGACGGAACATGAACGACTGGCAGGGACGCCTCATTCAGGCAAATGGATTGGATTTTCACGTGGTGGTCAGGGGCAGCGGCCCGCTGGTGCTGCTGGTGCACGGCTGGCCCGAGCTGGGCTATTCCTGGCGGCATCAGGTCGCCGCACTCAGCGAGGCGGGCTATACGGTCGCGGCCCCGGATGTGCGCGGCTACGGTCGCAGCGAAAAGCCCGAGGCCGTGCATGACTACAGCATGATCAATATGTGCACCGACATGGCCGCCCTCGTCGATGCCCTGGGGGGCGGCGAGAGCGCCGTCATCGTCGGGCACGACTGGGGGGCGCCGATCGCCTGGACCACGGCCATCCTGCACCCCGACAAGATCCGCGCCGTGGCCGCCCTCAGCGTGCCCTACACCGGGCGGGGCGAGATCTCCTCCACCCGACTCTGGCAGCAGGTCTACAAGGATCGCTTCTTCTACCAGAACTACTTCCAGGCCGAGGGCGTTGCCGAGGCCGAATTCGAGGCCGACATGCGCACCGCCCTGCGCAAGGTGTTCTACTCCGGCAGCGGCGAGGCCATCGGCGGCCAGGTCAACTCCGAGGCCATGGCCGCCAAGGGCCCCGACTCCAACATGCTGGACGGGCTGGTCGATCCCGATCCGTTTCCCGCCTGGCTGAGCGAGGCCGAGCTGGACTTCTACGTCGAGCAGTTCGAGGCCGGCGGGATGCGGGGGCCGCTGAACCGCTACCGCTGTCAAAATCTCGACTGGGAGGAGCTGCCGCAGCTGTCCGAGCTGAAGGTGCGGCAGCCGGCGGCCTTCATCGCCGGCAGCCTGGAGCCGGTGCTGTCATTTGTTCCCGATGTCGACATGGTCGAAATCATGAAGCGCCAGTGGGTGCCCGATCTGCGCCTGTCGCGCATCATCGACGGCGCCGGCCACTGGATCCAGCAGGAGCGCCCGGCCGAGGTCAACTCGGCGCTGCTGGAATTTTTGCAGGGGCTGGACTAGCGGCCGGAAGCACGGCGCAACACGCCGGCGAGGCGGCCCCGCCCGCCGGGCGGTTCAGGACTTCCCGAACCAGCGCTGATACCCCGACCAGCCCACCATCGCCAGCCCCAGCAGCCAGATCGGCAGCGGGCCGATCAGCTGCCAGAGGGTTGTCCCGCTGAGCGGCACCAGCGCTCCGACCAGCGCCCCGGCATCCAGATCGCTCAACTCCGCGGCGACGTTGGTTTCGCCCTTGTCGAGGCGCGCCACGATGCGGCCGTCGGCGGCGATCAGCGCGCTGACCCCGTCGCTGGTGGCCCGCAGCACCGGGCGGGCGTTCTCAATGGCGCGCACCCGCGCCAGCTGCAGGTGCTGCTGCGGTCCGATGGAGTCGCCAAACCAGGCGTCATTGCTGACCGTGACAATGGCGCCGCTGCGCACCGCATCTGCGCGCACCAGGTCGGCGTAGGCGATCTCGTAGCAGATCGCCGGCGCCAGCAGCAGCGTCCCGCCCGCCGCATCGCTGCGATGCCGCAGCAGCGGCTGACGCCCCGCACCCGCCAGGATGCGCGGCTGATGCGCCCCGAAAAACTCCAGCACATCGCCGAGCACCGCCTCCAGCGGGACGTACTCGCCAAACGGCACCCGCTGACGCTTGCGGTACAGCCCCTCGGCCGCACCGGCGCCGACCAAAATGCTGTAGCTGCCCCTGGCCTCGGTCTCGATGGTTCCGTAGAGCAGGCCGGCGCCCTGGTAGCGGTCGAGGATTTCGGCCATGCGGCCGCCGATGACCTCGTGCGGGACGGTCACGGCCGCCTCCGGCCAGACCACCAGAGCGCCCTGATCCCAGTAGGGGTGCGACAGGCGGATCAGCTGGCTGGCCCAGCCGGTGGCCCCGCCCTTGAGCCACTTGTCCTGCTGGGGAATGTTGGGCTGGATCAGGACCACCGGAATGGGCTCGCCCGACGGATCCGACCAGGGCACGTACTTCAGCAGCGGCCCGCCGACCCAGATCCAGATCAGCGCCGCCGCCATCGCGCGCTTCTGCGGCCGGGTCCAGTTGAACCAGTTGACCGCCATGGCCCCGCTGAGGGCGAGCAGTCCGCTGACGCCGGTCGAGCCGACCAGACTCAGCCAGCCGCTGTGCGGCCCGATGGCATGGCCCAGATCAAGCCAGGGAAATACCAGAAACCCGCGCAGCGCCTCGGCGAGCATCCAGAGTGCGGCGAACAGGCAGGGATCCCAGAACCCCCGGTGCAGCAGCGCAAAGGCGGCCCCGATCAGGGCGTAGAACAGCGCGCACAGCAGCACCAGGATCGCGGTGGCCGCCAGCGCGCTGGCGATATGGCCGGTGCCGAAGTCGTGCAGACTGAAATACACCCAGTGCGCCCCGGCGGCAAACAGCCCGATCCCGTAGACCAGCCCGATGGCGGCGGGCCGCAGCAGCTGGGACAGGGACGGGGACCGAGACGCACCCGACGCACCGGCGGCGTCCGGCTCCCGCTCGGGGCGCATCAGCACATAGAGGATTGCCGGGGCGATCACCGCCGCCGGCCAAAAGCCGAATGGGTCCAGGCTCAAAACCTGCAGAGCGCCCGCCCCCAGGGCTGCCGCAAGCCGCAGCATCACTGGGTTTCGGCTGGCTGTTCTTTGCTGTGCAGGCGGACGCTCTGAATTTTGCGCTCGCTGGCGTCGACGATTTCGTAGATGCAGTTCTCCTCGACCAGACGCTCGCCATTGACGGGCACCCGGCCAAAGCGGTGCAGCAGGAATCCGCCCAGTGTCTCGTATTCATCCTCGGCCCCGTCCAGCTGAATGCCGAGCTTCTTTTTAAGCTCAATCAGGGTGATGGACGCCTTGACGATGTGCGAGCCGTCGGAAAGCTCGCCGACCGCCTCCATTTCCTGGCTGGCGGAATCGTGCTCGTCCTGGATGTTGCCGACGATCTGCTCGAGCACATCCTCGATGGTGATCAGCCCCGACACGCCCCCGTATTCATCGACGACGATGGCCATGTGATTGTGCGACTCGCGGAACTGATTCAGCATCGTGTCCAGCCGCATCGTCTCGGGAACCTTGTGCGCCTTGTGCAGCGACGGCAGTGAATCATTTCGGTGCATGGCGCGCAGGACGTCCTTGGCCAGCAGCAGCCCCCGGATGTCGTCCAGGTTGTCGCCGACAACCGGATAGCGCGAGTGGCCGTGCTGCTCGATGCGCTCGGCGATCTCGTGCAGACCGGAACCCAGCTGGATGACCGCCATGGAGGGCCGCGGAACCATGATCTCCCGGACCTGGCGCGTCGGGGCCTGCAAGGCCCCCTGCAGCAGCTCCAGCTCGGGCTGCTCAAGCACGCCGGCGCGATGCGCCTCCAGCAGCATTTGTTCAATCTGCTCAAGGCTGGCGGGTGCTCTGCTAAACAGTCCGCTCAGGAGCTTTTTGAGTGCGTTCATGGCGGACTAGGCGGGTTCCCGGGGTGCGCACCGCCACCCCGGATCATTTTTCTGTCGGCTTGGAAACAGCCGAATCCAATCATTTTTGGGTTTGCTCAAGACTGTGATGCAGCGAGCCGGAGCATCAGCATACGCAAGAAAACCCCTCTTGTGCAATGCACCGCTGACCGGGGCGCCCCGTTCGGCCTGTTCAGAAGCTCCAGGCCAGCCCCAAAACCCAGCGCTCCGGTGCCATGGTCATCGCACCGTAGGGCTGGCGGGCCACAATGGCGCCGTCCGATCCGAGCCGGTGACCGCGCAGGTAGGCGCGCAGGTTTTCGCCTGCGGTGTACTGCACTCCGATGCCGAAAGTCGTCTGTGCATCGATGCGTTGACGCGCACCGCAGAGCGCCATAGTGCAGGTGGCTCCGCGGTAGACCGCCTGGGCATCCAGCCTCCAGCCGGGGCGCAGCGTCCAGCCCAGAGCCGCACTGAGGTGATGCCTGGAGACGTAGGGAATCGCATCGCCGCTGCGCACAGCGCCGAAGAAGTCGCTGTCAAAGGTTTCGCTGAACTCGGCGTCGCTCCAGGTATAGCTCAGGTTCAGCTCGGCGGCGCTGCCGAGTGCGCACCGCAGCTCCAGTTCCAGGCCGAGAACGGCGGCGCCCCGGCCGGAAAAGGCGTCCCCGACCTCGCAGTCGGCGCCGGATTCTGCGGTGCACATCCCCAGCAGATTGCGGTAGTCATTGAAGAACACCAGCGCACCGGCAGAGGCGCCCCCGCCGCCCCGAAAGCGCGCCCCCCACTCCCAGTTGAGGCTCTCCTCGGGTGCGGCGTCGTTGCTGTAGCCGGCCGGGGTGAAGCCCTTGTGCACCCCGGCAAAGAGGTTCAGCCGATCGCTGATGCGGCGGACGACAGACAGCCCCGGAAGGGTTGTGCTGAAGCGGTTGCGGCGCACACCGCCGGAGGCAAGTCTGGTGCGCGCGGCGTCGCTCCAGTCGCGCCGGCTCTGCCGCACCGATTCCCGCCTCAGACCGGGGCTGATGCGCCAGTCATTCCAGTCCAGCTCATAGTGAATGAACAGCGCCCGGGCCTGCGCCCTGAGCAGGCGGTTGCCGACACCCCACTCCCCCCAGCCGTGGATCTCATCCAGCGCCAGACGGCCGCCGTCCAGCCTGTAGTCCGAATACCGCTGCAGCCGATCCTCCCAGTCGCTGTGATCGCGCCAGCCCATATCCAGCCGATGCGAGGTGCGCTCCCCCTCAAAGTCGCCCCGGTAGCGAATGTCGAAGCCCTTGGAGAGGTATTCACGGGCGTTGTCGCGCATGACGATGCGCTCATCACCCGTCGTGCTGCCGCCCTCGAGAACCCTGCGATAGTCGTCCGCATCGGCGCCTCCGGCATCCACCTCGGCGATGATGGCGCCCCACGATCTGCGCCTGGCATTGGCGCCATTGCCGCCGGCGCTGCCGTCCGGATCCAGCCCCTCGCTCTTGTACCAGTTGCGCTCAAATTCATTGCGGTAGTAGACCGCACTGATGCGATGGACATCAGTGCCCGCGGTGTAGCGCAGGCTGCGGGTCTGCGACTCCCCGTCAAAGCGATCCAGCGCCGAGGCCGCATAGCGCAGCTGCGGGCGCCGGCGGGCATCGGCCTCGGTCAGACCCAGGTAGCTCTGCCGGGAGGTCTCATCGGCCCGGGTCAGCTTGAGCAGCACATCCTGCCGCAGGTGCGCGGCTTCGGACGAGCGCAGCCGCAGCTTGACGAGCGAGTCGACCTTGTCGAGGCCGGTGTCACCGCCAGCCTGGGCAATTTTGCGAAACCCTGCGCTGCTCCACTCATGGCGCTCAACAAGCGCCGAGACCCGCTCTGCACCGGCCGCATAGCGGGCGTGCAGCCGCCGCTCCGCATGGCTGCCCAGCTCGGCCTGCAGCAGACCCCCGGTCTCGCCGAGCGCGCTGGATCTCAGGTTGATGACGCCCCCGACGGTCTGCGGCCCATTCTGAATCGAGGCCGGCCCCTTGAACACCTCCACGGCGCTCATGCGCGCGATCGTCGGAAAGTAGTAGGCCGAGGGAGCCGAATAAGGCGCCGGAGCGATGTTGACCCCGTCCTCCATCAGCGTGATGCGGGCGCTGCGCGCCGAGCCCGAGCCCCGCATGCCGATGTTGGGGCGCAGACCGTAGCCCTCCTCCTCGCGCACGCTGACGCCGGGGACCTGGCTGAGGATCAGATGGATGTCGGTGCGCCCGAAGCGCTCCAGAGCCCGCTCATCCAGCACCTCGGCGGAGCCGGGCATGCGCAGGGCATCGGAGCGCGTCCCGATGACACTGATGACCTCCATCGACTGGGGGCGGGGTTCATCCTCGCCGGTCGGCGGGGCGGCCCGCACATCGGCGGCGAACAGCGCGCAGACTAGAACCGGGGTTGATTTGCGGAGCAGCCGGCACATCTGTGTGGCGGTGCAAAACCATTCGCCAATAGTGGACATCAGGTGTTTTTTTGCAAATGAGAATCATTATCACATACAGAAAAGCCCCGCCCGGCTGCAAATCAGACGATTTGTGTCACCATTGCCCCCTCAGAAGGCCAATCTCCGCCTGATGCGTTCACTGCTTGACCATGTTCGGACCATGCTGCCGACCCTGCGTCCCTCCGAGCAGTCCGTCGCCCGGTACGTTCTGGAGCATGCCGATGAGGTCACCCACATGCGCATCGTCGACCTGGCACAGGAGGCCAAGGTCAGCGAGCCGACTGTGGTGCGTTTCTGCCGCAATGTGGGGTGCAGCGGCTTCCAGGCATTCAAGCTTGAGCTGGCCCAGCAGCTGGGCGCCGGCCTGGGACGAACCCTGGAATTGCAGTCCACCGACAGCATTGAGGCGGTCAGCCAGAAGACCTTCGACGCCGCCCTGCTGACCCTGCGGGAAATCTCCGCCAACCTGCCCGGATCGACTCTGACCGAAGCCTGCCGGCTGATCGACAACGCCCGCCACATCGAGTGCATCGGCTATGGCGGCTCGCACCCCATCGCCATCGATGCACAGACCAAACTGTTCCGGCTGGGCATCAAGACCTCGTGCAACGCCGACATACACATTCAGCGCATGTCCGTGATGACCATGACCTCGCGCGATGTGGTGCTGGCGATCTCGCAATCGGGGCGCTCGAAAGACCTTCTCAATGTGCTCGAGCAGGCCCGCTATGAGGGGGCGCAGATCATCGGCATCGGGCCGGGCTCCAGCCCGATGGAGAAGCTGTGCTCGGTATTTCTCGCCGCGGGAGACGGCGACGCCAACGAAATGCATCAGGCCGCCTCGCCCCTGCCGACGCGGCTCGGGCACATGCTCATCGTCGACGTGCTGGTGGCCTCGCTGGTGCTGCAGCTGGGCAATATCGGGCGCTCCCACATCGACAACATGAACCAGGCGCTCAACCAGCTGCGCCTGCCCAAGCCGGGCGCTCCGAAAACCTCCGACGACCTGTAGCAGAGCGGCGCGGGTGCACTGCCGGGCGCCGCTGAATGGTTTTTGTCTGATTTCGGTCTGACCCGCACCGCACAGCCATCGGGTGTGCGCGGGGGATGCCGGCCGCTATTCGTCCTCGTCTTCTTCCCGGCTGAACAGCAGGATGGGCTGCTCGTCCTCGTCCGAAAGGCCGAGCAGGTTGATCAGCGGGAGAGAGAGGCGCACGACCACGAAATTGTCGAGGCTGGCGCCCCTGAAGAACCAGCCGGCGTGGGGGCGGCCGGTGCGGGCGGCGTAGCGCGCCTCGGCGATCTCGCCGATCTCATGCCCGGTCTCGAGTGCGTCTGCGGCAAAGCGCGCCCCCTCCTGCCACCACTCGCCGATGTCCTGATGATCCAGGCCGGTCTGGCGCCCCTGCCAGCCGGGTCTTCCGTTGAAGAGGTACGGCCCCACATAGCGCTCGGCGTTGACAAACAGGTGGTCCGCCGCCTCGCCGGTGGAGTTCCCGGCCAGCGCCCCGTAGAGATCCGCCCTGGCGGCATCCAGCGTGAAGGAGCCCGCAGTGATTGAGCGCCCGTGGACATCGCCCCCGGTTGCCTTCAGGGTCAGATGCCCGCCGCCCATCAGGCGGATGCCGCCGATGTCAAGCGTTCCGTCGGGGAAGTGGTTGGCCAGGTAGGAGGCATCAATGAAAAGATCGTCGGAATCAACGATGTTGATGCTCTTGGCCGGCAGGTGGGTGGTGACGTAGACGTAGCTGCCGATGGTGTTGAGCACGTAGCTGGTGCCGTTGATTGCCTGCATGTTCTCACCGGCCGGCAGCGACAGCGTGATATCCGTGCCCGGCAGCGGAACCAGCACCAGAGCGCCGGTGTTGGTGACGGTCAGCTGATCGATGTCAATGCTGGTGCCGCCGGTGACGGCCGGACCGGGCAGATCGATCAGATGCACGGTGTCCAGCGAGTTGGCCGAGTGCGTCAGGTTGAGGTTGCCGCCCTGGAAACTGAATGCCCCGACTGTGGCCCCGGCGGCGGCGGTGTCCTGCCGGACATCCCCCGCAGGTGCACCGCTGAGCGTGCTGGTCATGAACAGGGTGAAGTCGCCGACGGTCAGGTCGCCCAGGGTCAGGACCTCTCCGTATTCATACACGGCGCCCGACGCCCCCGCCGCCTCGAGCCGATTCAGCGAGGCCGTGTGAATCCTGAAGTCGCCCCCGGCGCTGAGCGTGGCGCCGAGCTGCCCGGCCGTGAGGCTGTGGATCGTAATGTCGGCGTGGGCGCCGGCGACAAAGCGGTGCTCGCCGTCGGTCGGATTGCCCGCCTGGGAAATGCTGATGCTGCCGCCATTGGCCGACAGCTGGACATCACCGCCGTCGACGTTGAACGCACTGCTGAGCATGATGTCGCCGCCGGCCGTCACCCCGAGGCGGTTGCCCGCCTGCACCGGCCCGCCGATGACGCTGCCGGCGGCAATCAGCTCGAGCGTCTGCCCGGCCTCGGCCCGCCCGGCGATGTCAATGCCCGAGCGCACCACGGTCACCTTGTGCCCCCTGACCCCGACGTCAACCACCGTTCTGGCCGCCCCGGGCAGCACCGAGACCAGCTCGCTCTCCAGCGTGACGATCTGGTTGTAGACCCGGGTGAATGTCAGGCTTCCGCCCCGCCGGCTGTAGGCAATGGTGGCTCCGGCAATGACCGTGCTCAGCTCACCCTGGCTGATGGTGAAGGTGCTGCCGTCGGACATCGGCACCAGCGAGACATCGCCCTCGGCCCGCACCGTGACACGCCCCAGATCCACCGTGTCAAACACCGCCCCATGCGTCATCGAAACCCGCACATCGCCATCGGGGTCCAGACGCACCGTGAGGATGTCGCCGTTCTCCATGACCGTGGCAAAGGGGTCATACAGTGCATAGCCGGCGCTGACCAGCAGGTTGGCGCCCGCCTGCACCCCGGTCAGGTTGTCGGTCAGCGAGATCGTCCCAGGTGCACTCAGCGCCACGTCGCCCTCCCGACCGAGCCAGCGGCGCCCGACAATGTCGCGCCCCGCACTGACCGTCAGCGAGGTCTGGGCATCCAGCGTCCTGACCGAGATGGCGCCGCCGACTGAGGCATGCAGCCAGGCAAACGAGGCCCGGGCGAGATCGCCCAGCATGTCGCCGGCAACCGACAGCAGCATGTTTCCATTGCCGAGCAGCTGGGAGAACGACAGGCTGCCGCCGACCGCAATGTTCATCCGATCCCCGTTGAGCGATGCGGCGCGCTCCTGATTGCGCACCGTGTGGACGTTGAGATCGCCCTGGACAAAGATTTGAATGGCGTTGCCGAAGTAGCTGGTGAAGATGCCGGGAACGATGGCCGTGTTGGTGCCGATCGCGTGCAGCAGCGAGATGCTGCCGTCCCGCCCGCCCTGTATGCGGATGTTGCCGTCGGCCTCGACGTGCATGATGCTGAAGTCGCCCCCGACGCTGATGATGATGTCCTGCGCACCGGCCACCACCGAATGTTCGGCTCCGTGGATGCCGCCGGCCGAGATGTCCAGCAGGACGCTCCCGCCGCCGGCCAGGACGTTGCCGCCCAGGGTCAAGCCGTCGTGCGCGTGGAGGACGACATGGCCCGAGGCGGTCAGGCTGACCACCGTGTTGAACCGGTTGGCTTTGTTGGACAGCTGAATATTGCCCTGCGGTGCGCTGATTTCGAGATCCTCCTCGACCTCCAGCACGCCGGGGGCATTGACGTTGCCCTGGATCTGGCGGATCGAGAGCGAATTGGCCTGCAGCGTGTCCTTCAGCTCGATCCCGTCCGCACTGTCGACGAGCGTGATGTCGTCACCCACCCCGGCGAACGTCACCAGGTGGTTGTCGCTGTGATCCAGAACGATGTCCTTCCGCTCATCCGCACCGACGGCGCGAATCGAGAGCATGCCGCCGACCGTCAGCGCCCTTGCCTGGGTCACACCCTGTGCGGCGGAGAGCGTCATATCGCCCGGTACGCTGATGTCTATGGTCAGCTCATCCGGCCCCGGCCCGTTGTTCACCGTCCCGTGCCGGGCCGAGAGCATCAGGGTGGAGATGTGATTGGCCGCCGTCAGCCCGATCGAGCCGTTGGGCGCCGACAGATCGGCCAGCCCCGCAGTCACCGGACCGGAACCGTGCACATCGCCCTCCCCGAAGGCCGAGAGCGTGAAGTCACCGGCGCTGATGCCGCCCAGGGTCAGGCCATCGACTGCGTCGAGCAGGTGAATCGACTCCCCCGCATCCAGGCTCACCCAGCCAAAGTCGTTGCCGAACTGGGACAGATGCATGTCTCCGCCCGCCCGGGCAAGCAGCGATGCTGCGGTCATGCCGCCGAGGTGTCGCTTGAGGCGGGGGTCCTCCGGAACGGTGATGTCGCGCACCTCGACGCCGGCAACGCCGACACTCTTGACGAGCCGGGCGCTGTTTGCGATTGACGTGACGCGGGGGCCCTGCATGTCCACGCGGTCAACCAGGCCGTAGCTGACTGACAGCATCAGGAAGGTCTCCCCGGTGGCCTGCCCGATCGAGAACATGGGAACGACCGTCACCGTTGAGCCGACGCCGAGCGAAACCTCCTGGCTGATCCCGAGGGACAGCTGCAGGCGGCGACCTGCGACACTGGCGATGACCTGATCCTGCTGGTCGCTGACGGTCTCATAGCCCGAGTTGTACTTGAGGCTGTACTGGTTGGGGGCGAACTCGACGCGCTCGAAGCTCAGGGTGGGCTGCTGCTGGATGTAGGAGCCGGTGATCAGGAAATGCCCGATGTCGCCCACTTCGGTCAGGGTGTATCCGTTCCCGGCGAAGACGCTCAACATCCCGAGATCCTGATTCGGCCGCTGGGAGAGAGCCCCGCCCGCATCTATCCTCAGCGTTCCGCTGGCCGTCAGGGTGGCGCCGTCGGCGTAGTGGGTCTCGGCGAACACGCCCTCCCGCACCACGGTGACATTGCGGCGGTTGCCGGCAATTCCGACGTTGTTGAACACCGTCGTGACGCCGTTCGGAAGTGCGGTGATCTGGTCGCCGCTCAGCTGAACCTGGTTGTACAGAAGGTAGTCGACCTGCAGCATCCAAGTGCTCTGCCCTGACTGCTGATCCCTGACAACCGAAACGCTGAGCACTTGCCTGCTGCCCCGGTCGCCGTGCAGGGTCAGGGGGAAGTTGGCCTGAAACACACTGCCTTCCAGCTGCACCGTCCTGACCTCACTGCCGAAGGACAGCTTGACGTAATCCAGGTCCGGATCCACGATCATCGTGCTGGTGCCCGAGATCGTGAAATTCGCAAGGTGTACCCCGAAGCGATCATTGCGCAGCGCCTCGACACTGATTTCCTCATCGTCCGAGCCCATCACGGGGATGTAGATCTCGCCGCTGCGGGGAACGGTGACGTGGCGCGTGTTGCCGGCCACGCCGACATCGCTGAACACGGTGCTCGCCCCGCCGTCCAGGATGGCGACGCTGTCCGAGGGGGCCAGATCAAATCCCCGGCTGAACTGATAGCTGATCTCCAGCACCAGGCCATCCGGGTCGGCCCCGTCTCCCGAGGCCGTGCGCAGGTGGAACACTTCGGTGTAGCCCGAGCCGGTCATGGTGAACGGAAAGTGGTTGACAAAATCCGGGTCGTCGAGATCAGAGTCGCGCAGCTGGATCGCCGAGCGCCCGGTCCCCGGCGGAGTGAACTCCCAGCGCCGGTGGACAAAGTCGTATTCGCCCAGACCCGGCTCGCCGGGAATGTGCGGCAGCGTGATTCTGCGCAGGTCGTCCTTGAACCCCACGCTGTGGTAGATCGTGCTGCCCAGAC
This sequence comes from Gammaproteobacteria bacterium AqS3, assembly GCA_001750645.1. GTDB lineage: Bacteria > Pseudomonadota > Gammaproteobacteria > MEIF01 > AqS3 > AqS3. Next base: position 31,054 of record MEIF01000023.1, on the reverse strand, counting down.
CATTGTTTGCCGGCACGACGCCCTTGTCGTTGGCCAGATTGAAGGACTGCGAGAAGACGTAAGAGAGGGTGAAGTGCTGCACCTCATAGTCGGTTGGCTGGCCCGGCCTGGGCGTGAAATCGTTTGGATCCGGCCTGATCGTCTCGATATTCCCCGGGATCAGCACCTGGGTGAAGCTGGGATTGGGATACAGCGTGCTCGGATCGTCGAGCTGAGAGACCACAAGGAGGCTCTTATTCGAGACGTGCGTGATCGTCCACTTGTCATCGGCGCCCTTTCTCGGCGGATTGAAGGCCTCGAAATTGACCGCCCCCGTCACCGTGATGCTGACCATGTCGCCATTGGCCACAGCGGTCACCGTTTCCCCGCCGACGCGCTGGAACACTCCGTTGATGAATCTGAGCTGCCCATTGACCACCGCAGCGAAAGTGGGGCGATTTCCAGCCAGCTGATACACCGAGGAGCCCGTGACCTCGACCTCGGCGCGATTGCCGTTTTTGGACACGGTGACCACCTCGCCCGCGGCATTGGTGCTGACGTAGTGCAGGAAGCGGGACATGCTGGTGTAGAGCTCGGAGACATTGCCGATCGCCGACAGGTGAGCCCCCCCGTGTATCGCGGCGCTGCCCTCCGCCAGCAGCATGTCCCCGTCGGCGTGTACCGTCAGCTCGGCAAAGCCGCCGGGCTCGCCGTCGCCCCGCCGCATCTGGTAATCGGCGAAGTACAGCTCAAGGTCATCGGCGTTGACCACCGTGACAGAGCTTGAGGGGCCGTCGCTGCGCGAGTAGAGCACCAGGGAACCCATTGCCACGCTGCCGTGATCCAGGCGCACCACCTGGCCGCCGGCGTGCAGCGCCCCGCCAATGCTGATGGAGCCGGGGCTGAGGACTCCGAGCGTGTCGCTGACCGGCAGGTAGGTGACGCTGCCGACGGCGTGGGCGTGCAGATCCCCCTCGACGATGGCGCCCATGAGGTTGAGCAGCGCACCGGCGCTGATTGAAGCGTTCCCCGCCGCGTAGATCAGCAGGTTGGGCTGGCGAGCCGAGCCAAAGTTCAGGTTCACGTCGAGGTCCGGGGCGGACACCGAGACCCGATTGACCCGGCCCGCATCTATGGCCGAGATGGTGAGCCCGCTGCGCGCCCCCGAGCGCGGGCGGTCGATGCCCAACAGCGTGAAGTTGGCCAGACCGTGGCTCTCATCGTCGTGCTTGGCGGCGGTGCCGGAGAGCTCCCTGAGGTCTATGTGGTTGGCGCGGAGCACAACCGGGGCGTCATTGCTGCGGATGCTGCCCCCGATGATGGCATCGGTCGCGGTCAGCCGCAGCGACTCGCCCGCCTGCAGCAGCCCGTCGATGCTCATGCGACCGGAGCGCAGGTCGATCTGGGCGTAGCCCGCCGACAGGTCGCCGATTTTCAGCCCGTGGATGGCCGGCTCGCCGCCCTGGCTCTCCGCCAGCAGGCCGGCGCGCAGATCCGTCGCCATCAGCGTTCCGATGCTCCCGGCAAGCGTCCCCAGCGTCTGGCCGGGACGATTGGCGACTCCCTGGAACACCGCCTTGCCCCCGCTTGAGAGATACAGCCCGCCGCCGCCCAGCGAGATGTCTCCGGTGCCCGAGATGTGCGGTGCGTTGAGCAGGCTCAGCCCGCCCGCATACACCCGCCCCAGATTGATGGTGTTCGAGTAGCTGACCGTCACCTGTCCGCTGCTGTCACCGTCAATCCCCAGGGTCTTGAGGCCCGCCGTCCCGACCACGGTGATGTTGCCGGCCCGATCCTCATCCGCGCGCGCCGAGAAGCCCAGCCCGCGCGTGATGTTCTTGTGCCTGATGAATGGCTCTCCGTAGAACGTAATCATCGTGAGGAGATTCCCGCCATTGAGCGGCCTGTGATACACCATCGAGGTGGCGGTGGTGCCATCGAGCTGCCGGCGATAGACGCAGCTGACGTAGTCGCAGAAATCGATCATCTTGCTGGTCACCACAGCCCCCAGGCCGGTGTCGACAAACTCGACAGGCCTGTTCCCGGAAGTCCTGATGGTCCGGGTGACGGCCCGCTCATGCACCCCGTCGACGTAATTGCCCGCCGGCAGGTATGCCCGCAGGTTGAGGGTCTCGACATCATCAACCGAGACATACATGTGAGTCATCGCCCAGACCGATGCGAGCTTCCAGTTCTCCAGGGAGAGCGTTGCAATGTTGTTGCCGATGTTGCCCAGCGTCAGGCTGTTGCCGCCGCCGATCAGCCGAACCGTGTCCGCCGAAAAGGTCGGCCGAATGTGCACCGTCTCGGTCAGCACCACCTCCATCTGCTTGTCGACCACGATCGGGTTCAGGTTGGACGGCAGTGCGCTGTCGGGGAGCACCGTGTAGTAGTAGCCATCCGCCCGCGGCAGGAATCCGGGAAATGGCTGCTTTGAGGACAGCCAGGTGCCCTTTTTGTACTTAATCGAGTAGTAGTAGCCGTCTGCATCGGGCAGGTAGCCGGGGAACGGCTGCCTTGAGGCCACTCTGTTGCCGTCCGGCCCCACCGAGTAGTAGAAGCCGTCTGCATCGGGCAGGTAGCCGGGAAATGCCTGCTGCGAGGACACCTGGACATCCTGCTGCACCTGCGAGTGATAGTTGCCGTCTGCATCGGGCAGATAGGCGGGAAACGGATTGACCGCAGACAGCGTATTTCGGATATCGATGAAGTCGCGCAGGTCGATCTGAAACTGCACGGCGCTGGTCTGCGTCACCAGGACGTGATGCACAACCGTGTAGTAGAAGCCGGCCGCATCGGGCAGATAGGCGGGAAACGCCTGCATCGAGGACACCTTGACGCCGTCCGGCCGCACCGAGTGGTAGTAGCCGTCCGCATCCGGCATCTGGTCCTGGTATGGAGAGCGCGCCGACAGCGTCTGGGTGACGAGCCCGGCAATGCTGAACTGGGCCAGGTCGCGGTCAGCCATTGCAATGGTCAGATTCGCCACGCTGACCCGGTCGAGCATCAATCCGCAGTGCGGAGGCTGGCACCCCGCAGGGCCGCCCGCAGGCAGCGAAACATAGACGCTGCGACCGCCCAGACCCAGAATGCCGATGAACTCGGCCGAGGGCGCCCGTATGTTGAAATCCGTCTCGTCATCGGCGAACAGCCCGACATGGCCGGGAACCGCCAGCATAAAGTCAATGGATTCGGACGGCAGGATTCTGATCGGGGCGTTCGGGTCGAACGGGACGGCCTGCTCATGGATCTGGCACTGATTCAGCATCACCGGGTCGCACTCAAGCGAGATGTGCCGGTTCGTGAAGCCGTTCCAGATCAGGTTGCGCGCGGTGACGGTCAGCCCCTCATTGACCTGCACCATCATCGGCACCCGGTGCTGATCGCCGCCGGAGTCGGTGACCGTGCGATCCAGGCCGACGACATCGCCGACTGCGCTGAGGTGCGCCCCCTGACCGGCGATGAGGTTGCCAATGGTGATCTGCTGGGCGCGCAGGTCGACCGAGGTCCCGGCCGAGGCGAACACGACTCCGGACAGCGTGCTGTTGATGTTCGTCAGGTAGATGCTCCGCATCGCCAGCAGGTCGAGCGAGCCGTAGGCGGTGATGTGGGCATTGCCGACGATGTCGCCCCCCGAGCGGATGCTGATGTGGGCGGGCAGCGTCAGGTAAACCCCGGGCATCTGCATCTGCGGGTAGGACTGCCGAGACCCGACCAGAGAATGCACCGTCACCCCGCCCTGCAGAGCCAGTGCATCGATGACCCTGTCGCCCAAGCCCCTCACCTCGGCGCTGATGGTCATGTTGGCCAGTTCCCCGACATCCGGGGCAAAGGCCGTCAGATTGCCGTCAAAGCGACCGTTGACTTCAAACGCCCCGGCGGTCACGGTCAGGCTGACATTGTTGCGCACCCCCATCAGCCGCACCCGGATCGGGGTTCCGTCGGGGTTCAGATGCGTGGCAACCCTCTGGTTCGGGAGGTTGGGATGTGGCTGCTCCACTCCCACAGCAGTGATGGTGATGTTCTTCGCATACGGCCTGCCTCCGGGCAGGTCGACAGCTCCGCCGGCGTAGAGGTCAAACCCTGACTCGGCGCGCAGCGTCACCCCCGAATTCGCCGCCGGAATATCTGCGTGCGAGAGCTGGTCCACGCTCAGCCGACCGAAGCGATTGCCCGGATTGGTCAGCGTGACCCCGGGCGCCGCAACCCCGAAGGCGCCGGAAATATCAATCGAGGTGCCCGCCTTCTGAAAGATGCGGCCATTCATCACCGTGTAATTCCCGCCCATGACCCCCCTGATGTCGCCCAGCACCAGGGAGCCGGGCGAACTGTCGTCCGCACCGAGCGATGCAAAGGTGGCATTGAATGCGCGCGCATTGGCGTTGAGCCCCGAGTCCCGGGTGTCCATCTGCACCGAAACCGTCAGGCCGTTTCTGTTGAAGGAATCGAGCACACCTCTGAGGGACGTGCTCTGATTGCCCCACAGCTCATGCGAGTTCCAGCTAAGGGAGATCCCACTCCCAGCCCTTTTGAAGTGCGCAGCCGTATCAGAGGGATCGTTGTCGCTTCTCCATGCAGAGTACAGGGAATGGTCAAGATGGCTGAGGTCAACGGTAACGAACTTGTCATCAGCCACGCCATCGCCATTCAAGTCGAGGGAGATGACAACCGACAAATCAGCCACCTGGAGCAGCGAATTGAACGATGCGATCTCAGGGGACACCCTGGGGTCAGCCGCCGCCGCAGCTTGGAGCGCCGCCATCACTGACAGGGTCGCCTCAAGATTGTCTATGTACAGGCTTGCACCCTGAATGACGGTGTAGAAATCGGGGCGATAGAGCCGCCCGCCGTCGACAAAAAAGTTGCCCTGATGCACCCCGGTGATCGAAAGATCATTGAACAGCCGGCCCACGACCAGCAGACCGTCCCCGCCGGTGCTGACAAGAAAGCCGGTGAGCGGATGCGTGGCAGCCCCAGCGTAATGGCTGCTGGTCAGCTCGACCGTCAGACCCTCGCCGACTCTCGCCGAGAGCGTCAGGGTGTCGAGATCGACATCCTCGCTGAACCGCAGGTCGAGCCTGTTCACCGTGACGCCCGACCGCATGGTTCCGTCAAAGTCAATCCCCAGCGCCTTGACGACCGACAGCCCCCCGTGCCAGCTGATGTCGCTGCCGTGCAGCGTGATGTTGGCCGTAGCTGCCTGAAGACCGGGGCCCAGGGTTTTGGTTACCGTCTCATTGCCGGAGACAACGCGAACCGAGATATGGGGCCGCACGGAGACCTCGGCATTCGACAGGGACAGATCCATCAGCCCGCCGACGCTGCCCTCCATGTGGATGACATTGCTGGCATTGGACTGCGGGGCGACAACCGGCGCCCCGGCGTGCAGCCGGAGGCTGAGCGTATCTGCAACACCCACTGACAGGGTCAGCGCATCGCCCAGCCTGATGCTGAATCCGGGCAGATGCTCGATGGTCTGGCCGGACACCCCCAGGTACTCATCGGCATAGCCGTCAGCCAGCCTGAACAGCCCGCCGCCCAGCTGCACCGTGTCCCCCGCAACCTGCAGCCATCCAATGCTGCCCCTGGCCGGGCTGCCGCCGTCAATCACGAGGGAGCCGAATGTGAAGAAACCCCAGGATTGCGCCGGCCTGAGGGAGACATCAAAGGGCTGGTGATCACTCCCCCTCCTTCCGATCTCACCCTCCAGCAGCGACCGTCCCTGCAGAAACGGCAGGAGGGGATGCCGGGAGGCTTCGTAAAAAGTGATGACATCGGACCCAGCATTCTTCGGCACCCAAACCGCCGAATCGGTGTACCGGGTAATCGTTCCGTAATCCCCCACCGGCCCGTCGGGACGCGTCCGGGTGACCTGGCTCAGGATGGAATCGCCGCCCTGGATTGCAAGCGCCTCAACAGTGCCCGCCCGCACCGGCCTGTCGATCGTAATGGTCGGAGCCTGCATGTAGAGCGACTGAACATGGTCGATGATGTTTTCTCCCGACGAGGAGTCGTCATCCGCCTGCGGTGCAAAGCCTGGCGGGGCGCCGTCAGCCCCGCCGGAACTTGATGCGTCATCGAAAGAGCCCGACACCAGCGAGCTGGCGATCAGCGAGACTGAGTGCAGGCGGGAAAGGGCATTGGCACGCTCGAGATAAATCGCATGGCCCAAGATGCTCAGCTGACCAAATTCCACGACACTTTTGCCGCTGTCGAGGACGCGCTCAGCCCCGGCCGCCGTCTGCCCCACCACGCTGCGGACATACACCTCGCGCCCCAAAATCGCGATGCTGTACGGCGTCGTCACCTCGCCCCCGACGCCGTTGTCGGCGACCGGGTGCTTCAGCACCAGGGGGGCATCGTCCTCGCCCAGGGTGATTCTCCCATCCCCGTTGTCCTGCCAGTGGGCGGGAACGCTGTCCCCCGGGTTCAGCCCGGTATGCCGGTCGCTGTTGGCTTCGAGTGCATACATCGCAACCGTCAGACGGGTTGCCGTCCCCTGTATCAGCCCGATCGAACCGAGGCCGTCGAGGGGGAGTATCGTCAGGCCGCCAAAGTCCTCGCCGTCCAGCAGGTTGAGCGTCTCGGCCCAGACATCGCCGCGGATGTGTCCGCCGCCTGAAAAGTCCAGGGTGCGAACATGCACCAGAGGCTGAATGCGGAAATCGTAGTCGCCGTTGGCTTTCAGCGGCAGCTGGGTGAAGTTGCCGTCCGAACCATCGTAGCCGGTATGGGCAAGCGTATGAGTGATATTCGGCGCCGTCAGGTAAAGCGCGGCTGCCTCGATCATCGCCCGCAGATTGTCCCGCCCTGTCATGGGCCGGTAGATATCGGGACGGTCATGGATTGTCAGCCCGCCGTCAGCCTGCAGGGAGAATGTGAACACACCCTCAGGCGGGTTAAATCCGCCCGCCACTTCACGGAGAAAATTGGAGAGGGTGATGTTGACATCCTGATTCAGTGTCCGGGTCGAAACGATGTTTCTGTAGACGTGGACGGATACATTCCGATAGGCCAGGCCGTAACGGTTCGAGCGCAGATAAGTCCCCGGATAGAGCCCCAGCGAGGTGCTTATCTCATCCGCATTCTTGCCCTGAAATTGCGTGTCGAAACCGCCGGAAACGCTGTCGAGCCACTGGATTCTCGGCTGCCGGTAAAAAGTCGTGCCGCTGCTGACCGAGAGCACGGACTGTGAGGTGCCATCCACGCCCAGGAACACCTTTCCGCCGGCGCTGATATCCAGGGTGCCCGCCAGGGCAATGTCCGCCCAGCGCAGATCCAGACTCTCCGAAACGTGGATTTTGACGTATGCATTCAGATCATCCTGGCTGTAATCGGGAAGCAGGTCGTAATACAGCAGCGTTTCAGAGCAGATCCCGTTGTTCCCGCAGCCGAGCACATTGCTCAACGGATGCCCGGTGACCTTGAAGCTCTCAATAAACTGCTGGCTGAGATTAAGCCCGGCCATATTGGCCTGGCTGGCGCTGACCGTCATCGAGTACTTGAAGCTCAGATTCGCACTGCCGAGGTTGATGCTGTCCGCGTGAACCTCATCGTCATATACCCCCAGCCTAATGTGTTCGGCGCGGACTGTCGCCTCGGACAGCTTCATGTTTTCGGCATAGAGCTCCAGCGTGCCCTTGCCGTCCACCAGGGCGTGCGGAGCAATAACGATGCTGGCCTGGGCATCGTCGACGCCCCCTCGGGCGACAGCGTTTATCCGGACGCTCTCGGCGTCAAGGGAAAGCCCCCTGTTGTTGTTCGCATTGGGAGCGTCGCCCGAATAGACGCTGAACACGCCCGCATCGATGGAGACACTCTGCCCCCTGTGAATCACCCAGCCGTTTGCCCCGTTGATGGAGTAGCGCTCGGCCTCGACATGTATTGAGCCGCTCACGCCCGCATCGAGCTCAATTTGATCGCCCGCCTGCCCTGCATTCAGCGTAAGGGCGTTCTTAACGCTCAGGTGAAGGAGTGCGCTGGTCTCATCCGACCCGATGGTGATTTCAGAGCCGGTCAGAGTGGCATTTCCGCCGACCGAGATTCCGGCCTCCTTTGAGCCGATGATGCTGATCCGGGCGCCGCTGACTATGAGGTGCCGGCCAACCCTCAAAGCCAGGGTCCCCCCGGAGCGAATGTGTTGATCTTCAGTCAGCGTGAAATCCTGGCCGGCGACCAGGGTCACGTTCATGTCAAAATCGACATTGCCGTCCAGAGTGCCCATCTGCAGACCGATGATGACATTGTCATCGGTGCGCAGGGTGACATTGTTGAAATCCAGGCGGGGTGCGTTCATATTGATCACAGAGGCCGACGCATGAATATTGATCAGCGTAATCAACTCGTCGGCGGTCAACCCAAACAGGCTGTCGAACTGGTGATCGCGGTTGATGTTGCTGCTGAAGGAGATCGTCCGCGCAGCTGAAATATCCAGGCCGTCCATTCTGATCCTGCTGTTCTGAACAATCCCATCCATCACCACATTGATTGTGGTGCTGTCCCAACGGAACAAGATCTGGCTATTGCCGCCGCCGAGCTCGCCCGAGACGATGCCGTTCTCGCTGTCCTCCTGCCCATAGCGTCCCGCACCCATGGACAGGCGCTGCAAACCCCTGACATATATGGTGTAGCTGGCGGACGTCGCCACATCCGCACCGGCATAACCGGCAATTCCCCTGATGACATTGCCGGCAGACAGGGTCACAGTGCTTCCATTGGCGAAGAACTCAACGTAGTGCTCGCCAAAATCCAGGCCCCCTCCGGCATCGAGCACCAAAGAATCCCATTTCAGAATGTTGGCGCCGGAGATGCGTTCATTGCGGAGGAAAAAGTCTACGCCGGCGCTGATGTACACGCCGTTGAGTTCGACTGACTCGCGACTCGATGCGATTTTGGCGCCGTGAACAAGCGAAATATTCTGACCGGCCAGGATCCGCACGCTCTGGCTCGCAACCGAGCGCATCTTCAGGCTGTGGTTATTGCCTCCAATGACGATCGAACCGGAAAGTGCACTGAGTGTCGAACCCGCCAGAACAACACTTCCCGGACCTCTCGAGGGGATGATTCTGATGCGCGATTTATCGCTGGTAATCGTGGCCAGACTGATGTCTGCGTTTTCGTTAAAAAAGATGTCGACAAACTCCAGGGCTTTCAGGGTCGCCTTGCTGAGGGTGACGTGGCTGAGCGCCATCACACCGAGACTGCGGCCAACGAGCCCTGCCGAGGTGATATTCAGGTTTTCGCCTGTACTAATGCTGAAATGGCCCCGCGCGTGCAGGGACGCCGTGCGAATGTCAATCGCGCCCCCTGCGGTCAACAGAATATCCAGGGTGGCAGAGACCACTGCACTGGAACTGATGTTAATGTGACGGCCCGCGTGGAACGAGATGGTCTCCCCGGCAGTGAGGCTCGCCTTGTCAAGGATCATGTCCAGGTTTCCGCCGGAATTATTCAGAATAAAATTACTCCCGGCGCTGATGGGCAGTGACCTCATAACCACCCCGCCATCGGTGTCTATGGAAAGGTCCCCGGCCACGTGTAGGGTTCCGCCTGAAAAGCTGACAAAGGGCTCCTCAAAGCTGCTGCCCGCCGCCTTGCCCGTGCTGATATACAGATACCTGATCTTGTTATTGCTGCTGCTGCCCAGAGTCGCATCCTTAAAAATGATTCCGGGATCTTCAACAGCCCCCGCAGGATAACCGCCATAGGCGCTGATCAACAGGGACAGGTTAAAGCTGCGGTTTATCGGAGGATTGACATCGCCGGTGATCAATATTCGGTTTCTGGCCGCTATGATCACGTCTTTGACTCCGGAGCCGGTCAGGAACTGCGTCCAGAACGCCCCGTTGATGGTCAATTTGGAAAGCGAGTGCGCATCAAAGCCAGACAGGTCCTTTTCGTTGTCATCCAGATCAGTCGTGCCCGCCTGCCAGGTGACCTGCCAGGGGTCGAACAGCACCGATGCCGCATTGATGCTGATCTCATCCCCCAGATCCATTCCATCCCTGCCCGAGATCTCGATGAAGCCGCCCGCCTCTCCCCCGGAGGCGTCGACCGTCCCGTAAAAGCCCATGCCCTTGTCGGCCCAGAAAATCGCACTGTGCTGGGCATCGGGCGATGGCGAAACCTGCGGTTTTTCATGGCTGACGGAGGCCCGGTTTTGGATGAGCGCACCGCTCTGAACGATGACGCTCTGGGCGTTCTGAATCGAGCCCAGGGTGATCTGCTCCCGCCTGTCGGGCAGTGTTGCCGTATCCCCCTGGTAGTCGCCGCCGATGCGAATGGCGCCCGCCCGCCGCTCGCCGTCGGTGCGAAGCTTCGAGCCCTCAGCGAGGATGATGCCGGCTCCGAAAACATCCAGCTGACCGCCCTCGCCGGCACCGCCGGGGGTTGCGGGCCGGTCGGGGCCGCCGTCCGCCCCGGCGTCGACCGAACCCTCGACCCTGACGTGCCCCTCACCGGCATTGACGCGCCCGCCGTTGCCGGACAGCCCGCGCGCCCTCACCACGCCGTCCAGGTTGATCACCCGATCCATGATGTTCTGCGCCGTGTGCGCCGTCATGATGACCGTGCCCGCCTCAACGCTGCCGTCCTCGGTCTGCTCGATGCCGGCGCCGGTGATCGGGGAAGTCGAGGAGGCCTCAAAGCCGATCAGCGCATCCCCGGTGAAGTCGACATAAAAGCTCTTGCTGGAGGCGATCTGAACGACGCCGCCGGCCGCCGCAATCTTGCCCTGATTCTCAACCCGGGCGCCGATCAGCCCGATGAAGCCGCCCTCCTGCGTGCGAATCTCGCCCTGGTTGAGCAGGCGGGAGGTGCGGGCGTCGGCGCTGAGTGAAAAGCGGATATGGCCGCCGCTCATGAAATCGTCCTCGGACTCGATGTCCGCCGTGGTCATGACCAGCGAGCCGACATCCAGGCGGGCGCCGTCGCCGACCAGAATGCCGTGTGGATTGAGAAGGAATACCCCGCCGTTGGCGCTGAGGTCTCCGAGAATGTTGGAGGCGGCGCCGGAAATGTCGCGGTTGAGGACCCAGGCGTCTTTGGAGGGCTGACTGAAAGTGACCGTCTCGCCCTTGTCAATATCGAAGTCCTTCCAGTGGATGACCGCCCGTTCGCTCTGCTGGCTGATCAGCAGATCACTGGAAGCTGATGCAGTGATATCAGCGCTGCCCGCCTTGACCTCGCCGCCGTTGGGCAGGGCGTGTAGGAATGCGGCGGGTGCCGCAAGCCCCGCCAGCCATGGCAGCTTATTTCCTCTATTGAACGAGCGGCGCTTAGGCTTCTGCATCGTTATTGACTTTCTCCCAACCTAATGCCCTCCCATACCAAGCCCAGAAACACCGAGGCAGGCAGCCTATGTGCAAAACAATTGCGCACCGACCCTGTTGTTCTAGGCAATCGGTGCGCAGTCGCTAAAAATAGCCCCCGATTATATCACCGGCACTCATTGCCACCGGCTTAAAACTTGGGATTTCCGAGAGTCTTGCAAGCCCCGATAACCGGCCATGACCGGCGATTCATCAATCCCCGCCCAGTGCTGCCGGGGCAGTTTCAGGCGTTTTTGATCGTCAAACCCCCGTCCACAGGCAGCACGGCCCCATTGATGAAACTGGAGGCCGGCAGCAGCAGGTGGAGAATGGCGTGGGCCAGCTCCTCCGGCTCGGCATAGCGCCTCAGCGGAACCCGGCGGCGAACGTAGACCGCCTTGTGCTCCTCGGGGATGGCGGCCGTCATGCCCGTGCGCACCGGACCCGGGCAGATGCAGTTGACCGTAATGCCCTCGGCCCCCAGCTCGACCGCCAGCGCCCGCGTCAGGCCGACGACGCCGGTCTTGGCGGTCACGTAGGGGCTCATCCGGTTGGTGGCGCCGAGGCCCTCGGTCGAGGCGATATTGACGATGCGCCCGATCCCCTGGGTGCGCATGGCGGGCAGCAGCGCGCGAACCAGCCGGACGTGGGCGCTCAGCATGACCGCCAGGGCCCGCTCCCAGACGCCCTCAAAGTCGGCATCGTCGATCGCGACCGGTGCGGGGATGCCGGCGTTGTTGACCAGGCCGTAGATCGGCGGGAAATCAGCCTGGCGGGCGTTCAGCTGTTCGGCCAGCTCGCGGATCTGCCCGGCATCGGCGACGTCCAGGGGATGGGCGCTGACAGAGCCGCCCCGGGCCGACAGCCCGCCGCACAGTTCCCGCAGGGGCTGCTCGGCCAGATCGCAGGCCAGAACGTGCGCCCCCTCCCCGGCCAGCAGCTCGACCGTGGCCCGGCCGATGCCGCTGGCCGCCCCGGTGACCAGCACGGTGCGGTCCCGGACCGAACGCGACAAATCGAGGGTCAGGCGTTGAGAATCCGCTGCCATGAGAGCTCCGACTGCAGGTGGAAGTGAATGGCGGAGAGAAACCCGCGGCGCTGCAGGTCGATGACCGCGCGGTCCGACAGGCCCGACAGCGCCTTGTCCGAAACCATGAGAAACCCGCGCATGGTGTGCTTCTCCCCGCTGCGCAATTCCAGGTCGGCGCTGCGCTTCTCGAGCAGGTTGTACTTGACCAGCAGGCGGCCGAGCTCCTGGGTCATCACGGTCTCGCGGTAGTAGTCCTCGCAAAAAGCCATGCGCTGCTCGAGGACTTTGGTCGCGCGCCCCTGATCGTCGTAGAGCAGGTCCCCGCGCGTGGCAGTCGGCTTGCTGATGCGCTCCTCGCTCGCCCTGCCGGTTTCAACCGCGATCACCAGCTGCTGCCTGCCGTCCGAGCCCTGCCCGGCCTGGGCGGTGATGAACGGGAAGCGGCGCATATAGGCCGGGATGTAGTCGCCGCCCTTCCAGCGCCCGCTGCCGCCCTCGATCATCAGGTTCTCACCGGGCCGAAAACCCATGATGCAGACGGGAAAGGGGGTTTCGCCGACGTTCTCGCCGGGATCTGTGAAGACGATCGGCATTTCGCGGGCTGCGATGGCGAATTCAGAGACGGTGAGCGGAACCGAATTGGCCTTGGAGGCGAAGTGCCAGGTGTTTTCAGGCAGCAGACGACGCTTCTCGAGCAGCTTGCTTGAGACCGGCTGCACTTCGCTGTAAAACAGAGGTGCCGCTGCCGACATAGACCCGCCCGGTCTCAGAGAGGCGGCATTTTATTACAAGAAAAAGCCCGGATGAATGGCCGCCCAATCTGAGAAAAAACCGCCGCCGGGCAGATGCGCCCGAGGGGTGTGTGCTGGAAGTTTTAGAAGTTGTAGCTGATGCGACCGTAGACGCGGTTGGTCTTCTCGCCGGTCGAGCCGACTTCGGAATCCGGCGTGGCGGTGTAGAGCTCGACGTTGCCGCGGTTGCCGCGGGCAAAGCTGACCCGGGCGCCCAGGCCGACCGATGACAGGCTCTGATCCTCAAGCTCGGGGAGCAGTTCGTGGCGCTCGTCGCGCAGGTTGTAGAGCCAGGACTGATCGGCAAAGATGAACATGTAGAAACGGCTGCCAATGCTGTGCCCCACTTCAAAGGCCAGCGCCGCACCCCGATCCCCGCTGGCCTCGCCGCCGTCATAGCCGCGTCCAAAGCGGTCGCCGCCAAAGGAAATCTCCTCGGATGCCGGCAGCGGCTCATCGACGGCCTGAGCCAACAGGCTCCAGCGCAGCCGCCAGCCGCTGTCAAACCAGTAGAGGCCGCTCCAGTCCACCGTGAATTTGACGAAGTCCGAGGCCGCATCGGAGCGCAGCGCCAGGTAGTTGTCGTTCTCCTCAAAGATGCTGGCGCCCATGCCCTCGACGCCGCCGGAGATTTCATAGCGCATGGTGGTGAAGGCGTTGAATTTTGAGCCCCTGTAATAGCTCTCGCCGAGCAGCGAGACGTGGTGGGCGCGCCGGGCGACATCGTGAATGTCGTAGGGATCGCTGACGTTGTCCTCGGGAATGATGGTGCTGGTGAAGTCGTTGCCCCGCAGCCCGTAGGCCAGCCGGTAGCTGGCGCGGCGCTGTTTCAGGATCGGCCAGCTGAGCTCGAAGCTGAAGTAGGAGCTCTGGTTCTGCAGGGGCAGGGTCAGCGTCCCGCTGTTGTTGGCCAGCTCGCTCTCGGAGCCGCTGAAGGAGAAGTCCATGCGCAGCCCGCCATTGAGCAGCTGGCTGTAGCTCAGCACCGCCGAGCGCGAGTTTTGAAAGGTCCCGTCGCCGGTCACCGAGGCGCCGAAGCGGGCGCTGTTGCCCCAGGGCAGCGAGACGTAGGTGCCCACCTGCATGCGGGTGCGGTTGTAGTACTCGGAGCCCTCGTTGTGCAGCACGGTGAAGGTGTCATAGCGGTCGTAGTTGACCTTGAGGAAGAGTTCGGCGCTGCCGACACCGCCGCTGCGATCCGGACGCAGCACCGGCACCACAACGACGCCGTACATTTCACGCACCAGCAGCAGCTGACGCTCAAGCATGTCCAGCGTGACGGCGCTCTGCGATGTCACCGGCTCAAGCGTGCGGCGGATCGCCTCAAGCAGTCCGTCCGGGGCGCCCTCAACGCGGACATTGCCGATGTAGCCCTGGATCATGCGATAGACCACCCGACCCTCGACGATCTCCTGAGGCGGCAGCACCACCTGGCTGAGCAGGTATCCGGAGGCGCGGATTTTTCGGGTCAGCGCATCGGCCAGACCGATGAGCTCGCTGATGGTGAGGGTGCGGCCCTGGTAGACATCGACGATTTCGCGGATCTCGCTCTCAACTTCGGGGATGGTGTCGCGCACCTCGATGGCGCTGATGTAGACCTCGGTGTCGCCGCCCGAGGCCGTGGTGACAATGTCGCTGCCGCGGTCGGCCTGGGCGAAATCGGGCAGCAGCGGGACCTCTCTGACCGCCGATGCCCCGGTGGCGTTGCGCATAAAGGAGTTGGCCAAGTCGCCGGGCTGTCTCAGGGCATTTTCAATGCCCGCCCGACCGTAGGACTCGGCATTCGGGTTATAGATGTTGTCGCGGTATTCCTGCGCCTGATTGCCCTGCTGGGCCGGCTGATTGGGGTTCTGCGGGGATCCCTGGCCCCAGGAAAGGGAGGCCAAAAGTGACACGATCATGAACGGCAAAATGGCCTGAAGTGCCCGGACAGTTTTTGTTCTAGACATTAACTCCCTCCAGATCGCAGTGTCCATCCAAGCGGAGAAACCCGCAGCTTGCAGCGTCCAATGCAACAAGGCTTTCGGCCATTTTAAGCGGGGCATTATATCTATCCAAAAGTACCAAAAATCAAGGCTGCCAAGCCCGCACCAGACCCATAAAAGCATGGCCGGCCGCCGGGCAGGACGCTCATCGCTGTTTTGAAGCCGGCGAGTATAGCAGCGTCAGAGACCTCTCCAGCCGATGCGCCCCACCGGACAGGATGCCCGCCGATCATCAAAACGACCCGCTTTCCAGGCGACTGATTCCGATGCGCCGGATCAGTCGCTCAGAGGCCAGGCGCCCCAGAACCGCCCCGACGGGAACAGCGGCCAGACCCGCCAGCAGGGTGATCGGCTCCGCGGCATTCGCCGCAGCACAGATCAGCACGCCCGCCAGAAAACTCGCCAGCGGAGCGCCGTAGAGCAGCGCCGCCGCCGAAGTCGGTCGCTCCAGCCGCAGGCATAAGCGCTCGCCAGCGCTCCAGTCCGGCGCCGAGGGCATCCACAGCGTCGATTCAGGCGGGCGACTCCAGCGCGTCAGGGCGCCGCAGGTGCAGCTGGCGCAGGTCGGACAGCTGCTGGCCCGGACCCGAGCCAGGCCGTCCCGTATCTCGAGCACCTCGGCGTACACCAGGGCGCCCGCCGCCCCGGGCTGCGCTTTGCGGTCCAGAGTCTCGGCCTGGGTCTCCTCGATCTGCTGAATGCGAATGCGGGGGTCAGTCATCTTCGGCAAAGGCGTCGGTGATGGCGCCCTGGGACGCCGACCCGACCGCCCGGGCGTATTTGGCCAGCACCCCCCGCCGGGGCAGCTTGGGCGGGCTCCAGTCAGCCGCCCGGCGGGCGAGCTCATCGGCATCGAGATCGATCTCAATGGTGCGGGCGCCGGCGTCGATGCGAATGATGTCGCCGTCCCGCAGGTGGGCGATCGGCCCGCCGAGCGCCGCCTCGGGTGCGATGTGCCCGACCACAAACCCGTGGCTGCCGCCCGAGAAGCGCCCGTCGGTGATCAGCGCAACCGACTGACCCAGCCCCGCCCCGACAATGGCCGAGGTCGGACCGAGCATCTCGCGCATGCCCGGTGCGCCGCGCGGCCCCTCGTAGCGGATCACCACCACATCGCCGGGCTGGACCACGCCATCGAGAATCGCCTGCATCGCGGCGTCCTCGCTGTCGAACACGCGGGCGGAGCCGCTGAACGAGGTGCCCTCGCTGCCGGTGACCTTGGCCACGGCGCCGTCCGGAGCCAGGCTGCCCCGCAGCACCACCAGGTGGCTGTCGGACTTGATGGGCTCGGCGGGGGAGCGCACGATCTCCCTCTCTCTGTCAAAGTGCGGGCTGTCCTCAGCGCCGTAGGGCGCAACGCCGGCGAGATTTTCGGCGAGCGTCGCCCCGGTGACCGTCAGGCAGTCGCCGTGCAGCAGCCCCTCATCCAGGAGCAGCCTCAGCAGCCGGGGGATCCCGCCGACGGCGATCAGCTCGGACATCGAAAAGCGCCCGCTGGGCTTCAGGTCGGCCAGCAGCGGGGTGCGCCGGCCGATGGCGTCGAAGTCGTCGAGGCTGAGCGGCACCCCGACCGTGTGCGCCATGGCCAGCAGGTGCAGCACCAGGTTGGTCGACCCGCCCAGCACCATGCCGGTGACGATGGCATTCTCAAAGGCCTCGCGCGTCATGATCTGCGCGGGCGTGATGCCGCGCTCGAGCAGCCGCACCGCAGCCGCCCCCGCCCGGGCGCTGGCTTGGCGCTTGTCCTGGGACACCGCCTCCTGCGAGGAGTCGCCCGGGAGGCTCATGCCCATGGCCTCGATGGCCGAGGCCATGGTGTTGGCGGTGTACATGCCCCCGCACGAGCCCGCCCCGGGTATTGCCGTGCGCTCGATCGCCAGCAGCCCGTCGTCGTCCAGCTCGCCCCTGGAGTGCGCCCCGACCGCCTCGAACACCGAGATGATGTCGGTGTTGCCGGCGCCCGGCTGGATCGACCCGCCGTAGACGAACAGCCCGGGGCGGTTCAGCCGCCCCAGCGCCATCAGGCAGCCGGGCATGTTCTTGTCGCAGCCCCCGATGGCGACCACGGCGTCAAACATCTGGGCGCCGACCACCGTCTCGATCGAATCGGCGATGACCTCGCGCGAAATCAGCGAGTAGCGCATGCCCGAGGTGCCCATTGAGATGCCGTCCGAGACCGTGATGGTGTTGAACAGCACCCCCTTGCCGCCGGCGCCGTCGGCCCCGGCGAGGGCGGCCTCGGCCAGCTCGTCGATGTGCATGTTGCAGGGGGTGACGCGGCTCCAGGTTGAGGCGATGCCGACCTGCGGGCGGGCAAAGTCCGCATCGCCGAAGCCGACCGCGCGCAGCATCGCCCTGGAGGGCGCCTGGGTGGCGCCGTCGACGACCTGGCTGCTCCAGTCGCGCCCGCCGCCTGCGGGTTTCAGCTGGTCCCCGTCATCCGGCGGATTCATGCCGAGGCGGGCCGGCCGGGAAAGCCCGGCTGGACTTCTGAGACCGCCTGCCGCTCGGAGACAGCCAGGTTCAGGCGCAGCTGCAGCGCCTGCGAGCAGCGCAGCGAATCGCTCTGCAGGCGCCGGCGTCTCTCGGCGGGAAGCGCCGACAGTTCAATCGACTCAAAGCCGAATGCGGCAAACCAGTCGGCGGCGCTGCGCGTCAGCACGTAGAGCACCGCCCAGCCCCGCCCGCGCGCCCGCTCAATCTGCCGGCGGATCAGGTCAGCGGCCAGGCCCCGACCGCGAAAATCCGGGTGCGTGGCGACGCAGGCGATTTCCCCGCTGGGCGAGGTGCAGCGGCGGTAGGGCGACAGTGCGGTGCAGGAAACAACTCGACCGTCGACCTCGCAGACCTGGTACTGGTCGATATCGGATTGGATCTGCAGGCGGGTGCGCCTCAGCAGCCGCTCGGGTTCAATGCTGTCGAGCAGGAGGGCGATGCGGTCGATATCGGCCGAACCGGCGGGGCGCGAAACAGGCGTGCTGGCGTTCAATCTGATGCACTCGCCCGGCGGGCTGGGGGCGCATTGTAGTTGCGCCGCAACCTCAATACAGCCGGAACTGCAGCGTCAGCTTGAGCATGCGACCGAAGGGGTTGTGGTTGGAGGCGTCATAGCCCAGGTCGGTCGTGGCCCGGGGCGGGTCGATGTCGAAGATGTTGTACATCGACAGCGATATGCGCCCGCCCTGCTCCCTGCCGGTGACGGCGCTCAGGGTGATGTCCGCAGTGGTCATCGATTCGATCTTGGGGTAGGGATTGTCAAAGCCGAGGCTCTTGACCTGACAGGTGTCATCGTTCTGGTTGCAGCGCCGGTCGAGGTAGGGCGGGATGTGGTGCGCGCTCAGGCGGACGATGCGCGGGTTGCCGCTGTCGCTGTTGAACCAGCGCTGCTGGAACCACATATTCGCCTTCCAGCGGGGGATCGGCACTGCCGCGCTGTAGTTGAAGGTGCCGACGTACTCGGCGGGGGCGCCGTAGCGCTCGCGGGTGCCCGGGTGCAGGTATTCATCGATTTCGTAGAGGCTCATGTAGCTGCCCCTGATGCCCCATTCAAAGTTTTCGCTCCGCGAAAACAGCCGCAGCCTGATGTCGGTTCCGGCGAGGTCGGTCTGCGGGCCGTTGATGTACTTGACCTCAACGCGCCCGATGCCGCCGGGGGCACAGGGCAGGTCGCTGCTGGCCGAGGAGTCGCGCAAATCGCTGGCGCGCCTGGCGCCGTCCGGGGTCGAGCAGAAAATCTGCTCGGCCGCAGCGGTCTTCAGATTTTGCGCCTTGTTCTTCTTCTCGGTCGGCGTGTCGTCCTCTGAAATCCCCAGCGCATCGTAGGCATCGATGTAGCTGGCGACGATCCAGTTGTCGTACTGCTCGGTGGTGATCGGCCCGTCAATGCTGACCACCCAGCTGTCAATGCTGAACTCGGAGCGCTCGCCCTGCAGGACCATGCCGAGGTTGTAGTTCTGCGCCCGCTCGGGGTCGATTTCGGGGTTGCCCAGCGTGTCGACCGCCTTGAAGGAGCCGGTCGAGCCGATGTATGCCAGCGCCGTGAACTTGGAGTTGCTGCTCTCGTAGGGCAGCGGCCCGCGGAAGGTCGAGGCGGCCGAGAAGCGCGCGGTGAACCACTCGGTCGGCGAGTAGCGCAGGGCAATCTTGGGGTCGATCGAGTTGCCGGTTTCGCCGTAGTCCTCCAGCCGCATCGCCGCCTGGATATCAAACTCGGGCGATATCGGCAGCTGCACCTCGCCGAACACCGCGGCGATGTCCTGGCTCACGCTGTAGGGGCTGGAGGCCGCCAGGAAGGACGAGGGTCCGGAGGCCGACGAGCAGTTGCTCTGGGTATCCGACAGGTTGATCATGTCGGCATTGGGGGTGTTGTTGCGCCTGTCCTTGACCTGAATCTCGCTGCCGGGGCCGCCGATGACGTCGACAAATGCCTTGCCGTTCCACGAATAGGCGCAGGGGGTCCGGCTCAGGTCGCTCCATTCATCGGGGCGGTACTCCTCGCTGAACTGGCGGATCTGAACCCCCGACGCCCAGGAGATGTTGCCGCCGGCGAGGGCGACATCCGACTCCCCGCTGACGATGACCTCGGCGACGTTCAGCTGGGTTTCGTTCTCGGTGATCGAATACCGCACCATCCAGTCCAGCAGGGCCTGGTCATTGCTGACGCTGCTGTCGTAGTTGGGGTTGACCGCACCCGTGACGTGCGAGTAGCGCACCGCATTGGAGAACGGGTTGTACCAGTGGCAGCCCTCGGTGTTGGCGGCGTTGTAGTGCTCTTGGGTCGTCCCCTGGGCGCCGGATTCGACCACGCGGCCGTCCTTGTCGGTGACGATGATCTGCCCCCTGCTGTTGAGGTGCGCCGAGGCCCCGCAGTCCGGCCCGCCGAAGCCGCGAAATGCCAGCGCGGTATTGGCGATCAATTCATCGTAGTCGCCCCACTGCCCCTTCTGCTCGGCGCTCACCAGCGAGGCCGACAGGGTGACCCCGCTGCTGAGCTGGCCGGTCCAGGAGGCCTTCAGGCGCAGGGTCTCGTAGTTGCGCTGGGCGACGCGGCCGACGGTCTCGGGGATGCCGGCGACGCCGATGATGCGCCCCCAAAACACGCCGCCCTCGCTGAAGACAAAATTGGCGACGCCCTCGTTGGCCCCGTCGTCGGTCTCGGCGCTGCGCAGGGCGGCCTTCATCGAATCGGTCAGCCCGGGGTGGAAGCTGGGGACGTACTGGACATTGCCGAAGAGCTCCTGCGGCGGGAAGGACGGAGACGTGACGATCTCGGGCACGTCGGTCTTGGCGTAGAGCAGGCTGATTCCCATCTCGGCGCCGTCCGCAAAGTCGTGCGTGATTTCGAGGAAGGCGTTGCTGTGCTCCTCGGGGTGGATCAGGCTGTCGGTGATGGTGTACTGAAATGCGCAGCGCTCCTCCCTGCCATTGGCGCCCAGCACTGCCGTCGGCCCCGCCAGCAGCTCGCAGCCCGGGTCGCGAATCGCCCCCTCCAGGCCGCCGCCGGCCCCGCCGGCGGTGCTCTCGCGGATGCCGTCAACGCGCTCGGAGCCTCGGCCGCGCATCCCCATCAGGGCGCCGGGGTTGCCGATGCTGGAATAGCCCAGCCCCTGGTTGAAGTCGTTCAGCACCCAGTCGCGGTACTGGGTCTTCAGCCGGGTGCGGTCGCGGAAGTTCATCGTCAGCATGGCGTTGGTGGCGCCGATGCGCCGCCCGAACTTGAAGCCGTACTGGCGGTCGCCGCCCTCGGAGCGGTCGATGTCCTGGAAGGAGGAGAAGACCTCAAACCCCTCGTAGCGCTTGTCGGTGATGAAGTTGACCACCCCGGCCACGGCGTCGGAGCCGTAGGTCGCCGAGGCGCCCTCCTTCAGGATCTCAACCCGCTGCAGCGCCTGTGCCGGGATCTGGTTGATGTCGACGAAGCCGCGGCGGAAGGGCGAGGCCACCTGGCGCTGGCCGTTGATCAGCACCAGCGTGCGGTTGGCACCCAGCCCCCTGAGGTTGACGGTGGCAATGCCCTCGCTGAAGAAGTTCTGATACTTGTTGCTCTGGCCGATGGCATTGCCGGTCGAGAATTCCAGCTTCTGAATCATCTCGACCATGCTGAGCGAACCCTGGTTGTCGAGGTCCTCGCGGCTGAGCGTCGACACCGGGGCTGCGGCGTCGAGGGGGGCGGTCTTGATGTGGGAGCCGGTGACGATGATCTCCTCGATATCGTCTGCGGGTTGAGAGAGGTTGTCTGGGGGTGGCTCCTGGGCGTGGGCCGACAGCCCGAGCGACAACACACCGAACAGCACCACTGCGCGCAGCCCTGGTCTGGCGGTGTAATTGTCGGTTGTTCCCATGCCCGTTTTCTCCCTTTTCACTGAGCAGTGGAGGTCATCAAACCGACCGCAGATAGCGATCTGTCGGCTGATCCGCCCCGTTCAGGCACAAGTGCCCAAGGCAATAGCCGGCCATTATATATAGCCCCCGCCGGGGCGATGCTGTCGGGGCGGCGGGTTCGGCTGGGGGATTGGCAAAGCCAAAGGGCGCACCCGATGTCGAATGCGCCCCGGAACTTCTGCACCGCTTCACCCTGCGCAAATGCCCCGGGCCAGGAACAACCCGGGGCGGGTGCGATTACTGGATGTTATACCTGCCGCCGACTTTGATCATGCGGCCAAAGGGGTTGTGGACGAAGGCGTCATAGCCCAGGTCGGTAAATGTTTTGGGCGGGTCGATGTCCATGAAGTTGTAGATCGACACTGCCAGCTGGCCCTTCTGGTTCAGCCCCAGCGTGGTGTTAAAGGTGACATCTAGCGTCGTCATGGGCTTGACATCATTCCGTCCGTTGGCCGCCCGCTGATCCAAATAGCCAGGGATGTGGTTGGCCTGAACCCGCAGATCGCGCACAGCACCCGAATCGTCATTGAAGAAGCGCTGCTGCACCCAAGTGCGCCCCTTCCAGCGAGGCAGAGGGTTACTGGTGCTGAAGTTCATTGTGCCAACGTATTCGGAGGCGGGGTTTAGGGTTTCACCGGTTTCGCTCAGGTAGGCCGAAGCTTCATACTGGCTGAGATAGCTGGCGCTCAGGCCGTACTCAAACCCGCCGTCGGTGAAGAAGCGGAAGAACAGGTCAGTGCCGGCGATATCGGTGTCGGGTCCATTGACGTAGTTGACCTCAACGCGTGTAGTGCCGCCTACAGCACACGGCACTTCGGTAACGACGGGTGAATCGCGCAATGCACTAGCCTTCATGGGCTCATTTCCGCCGGTGCCCGTACAGATGATCTGATCTGCCACCACTGTGTTGAAATTATCCTGCCAGTATTTCTTTACCGCAGCCTCTCTGGCAGTTTTTTGCTCCTCCGGCGATGGAGCGGTAAGCGCCGCCACCGCAGCATTCCCTGCGGCAGTTGCTGCAGTCGCCGCTGCCACTTGGAGAGACTCATAGGCACCAACAATCCAATTGTGGCTTTCAATGATGATGGGGTCGGACAGCGATGCCTGCCAGATATCAAGGCTGGTCTCGAACATATCCCCTTGGAAAACCAGACCAACATTGAAAGTCTGGGCTTTCTCCGGCTGGATGTCAGGATTGCCCTTAGTGTCTACCGCCTTGAAAGCACCGGTCTGGAGAATCAATTGCAACGCGGTAAATTTGGCTGTGCTGCTCTCATAGGCGAGCGGGCCGCGGAAAGTCGAGGAGGCCGATGCCCGCAGCGTAAACCACTCCCTGGGCGAGTAGCGCAGCGCGATCTTCGGGTCAATTGAATCGCCGGCCGAGCCATAGTCCTCGTAGCGCACGGCAACTTGAATATCGAATTCATCGCTATAGGGCAGTGCCACCTCGCCGAACAGGGCGTTGATGTCCTGGCTTTCGTTGTAGTTGGTGGATGCCGCCAAGAAGGACGAGGGGCCGGTCGCCGACTGACAATTGGAAGCAGTGTCCTTGATCGGTTTCGGATCTTGATATGTGGCGGAGTCACTTGAGTCGGTGCCATTCAAACGTTTATCAGCCACCTGCGTATTGCCCGTGACATCGACAAATTCCACACCATTCCAAGAGAACGGGCAGGGAGTTTGAGCGGCATCGTTCCAGACATCGTTCTTGAGCTCCTCACTAAAGGAACGCACCTGAGCACCAGCCGCCCAGGCGATGTTGCCGCCGTCCAGTGACCAGTCGGTCTCCTTGCTGAATATGACCTCGGCAACCGTGAGTTCGGTGGTGTTGACCGAAGTTGCATAGCGCTCCAGCCAGTTCATCAGAGCGGGCGAGTTTGCATATCTTGCATCGTAATCTTGGTTGACTGCTCCAGTAGAGCGCGAGAAAGGAATAGCATTGGAGAGCGGGTTGTACCACTCACAGCCATCGGGACGATCAGTGCTGCTGTAATCCTCAACCACAGTGTTGTCCTTTAAGGTGATGATGAGCTCACCGGTGCTGCTGAGATGAGCTTTGGCTCCGCAATCGGGTCCGCCGTAACCGCGGAAGGCAAGCGCGGTGTTGGCGATGAGTTCATCAACACCCTCCAGCTGACCTTCCTGATTGGCAATCATCAGCGAGGCCGTGACATCCATCCCATTGGACAGCGTGTTGTTGTAGCTCAGGGCAAAGCGGGTGGTTTCATATTCGCGGATGGCCACGCGCGACTGACCCCCGGGCTGTCCGCCAGCACCGGCGACACGACCCCAAAACACCGCACCATGTTCGGTGTACTTCCTAGCGATGGTCGTTCTATCATTTGCGTTGAAGTAATCTGAATGGGTGCCGCCGGTGTAGGCACCATCGGCGGTGCCATCATTGTCGGTGTCAATGGTGCTGTCCCAAGTGCCCACCATGGCAACCATGCCGGGATGATTGGGCGGCAGGAACTGAACAATGCCGAAGAGTTCCTGCGGCGGGTAGGAAGGCGAGGTATCCCAGTGTGGGACTTCATCCATTGACAACAGGAAGCTGGCATTCAGCGTCCCGCCATTGCCCAACTCTTGGGTGTATTCGGCAAAGATGTTGGTGTGCTCTTCCTCGTCAATCAGGTTGTCAAAGGCGATGAAAGGCATTAGACATCTATTCGCAGTGACAGCCGTCGCATTCGCGAAGGAAAGCGTACAGTTCGGATCACGTGTTGTACTTCCCAACCCTGCTGCCCTTTCCCCTCCCGAGGCGGTAGCCATTAGAGCCCCTGGATTCCCGATGGAAGAAGCCCCCCGTCCAAAAGCCAAATCTTCCATGGCCCAGTCGCGATCCTGAACCGCCAGATCCCCCCGCTTGTGGTAGTTAAAGGTGATCACGCCGTGGGCGTTGTCGCCGATCGGGCTGCCATACTTCAAGCCGTATTGCACATCGCCGCCGTCGGAGTCTGCGATGTTCTGATACGAGCCCCGCACCTCAAAGCCCTCGTAGCGGTTGTCAGTGATGAAGTTGATCACGCCGGCGACGGCGTCCGAGCCGTAAGTCGCCGAGGCGCCCTCCTTCAGAATCTCAACCCGCTGGATCGCCTGGGAGGGGATCTGGTTGATGTCGACAAAGCCGCGGCGGAAGGGGGAGACCACCTGGCGCTGGCCGTTGATCAGCACCAGCGTTCGCTGTGCACCCAGCCCCCTCAGGTTGACGGTGGCAATGCCCTCGCCGGCGTTGTTCTGGAACTGGTTGGTCTGGCCGTAGGTGCGCCCGCTGGAGAACTCGAGCTTTTGGATCATCTCGACCAGGGTCGGCGAGCCCTGGCGCTGCAGCTCCTCGTCGGTGATGGTCGAGACCGGCGAGGCGGTGTCGATCGGCGTGCCCTTGATGTAGGTGCCGGTGACGACCACTTCGTCAAGGTCGTCATCGTCCATTGCCGAATCATCCTGGGCCGCTGCCGGCAGGCCGATACTCAGCGCCGCCAGACCCAAGGCCGCCATGCGCAGCAGCCAGAAGACACGAAAACGATCAGTCGGTTTGGTGGTAATCATTTGAAATCCCCCTTTGATTTCCAACCGGCCTGAATGGCCGGTCGATGAATCCCTTGAAACAAAACCGGGCGCCGACTTTGCGACTGCACCCCGTTCAGAGCGGCGAGTATATGCCCGCACTGCTCCATAAACAAGACCGCCCCGTATGCCGGTGTCAAACCGCTCACATTCCCCGCCACTGCGCGCCGACCTTGATCATGCGTCCGGCGGGCGGATGGGTGAAGGAGTCATAGCCCATATCGGACAGCACCTTGGGCGGGTCAGAGTCGAGCAGGTTGTAGATCGCCAGAGTCCCCGCCCAGCTCTGCCGCCCGCCAAAGACGGCGCGCCAGACGGCGTCGATGGTGGTCATGCTCTCGATGGTGTGGCGCGCGGTGTTGCCGGCAAACCGCGCACTGCTGGGGCGCTCGTCGTCGTCGTACTCGGGGATGTGCTGCAGCTGGACGTTCAGATTGTGATCCGCAGCGCCGCCGACCCAGGCCTGCCGCAGCCAGAGCCTGGCCTTCCAGCGGGGCAGCGGGTTGGTGACGCCGAAGTTGTAGGTGCCGACGTACTCGCCGGCGGCGGCAATCTGCTCGCCGGCGGTGTTGACGTAGGCGTCGACCTCGTACTGCGACAGGTAGCTGGCGCTGATGCCGGTCTCCAGCCCGCCGCCCAGCTCCAGGCGCCCGCGCAGGTCAAAGCCGGCGACGTCGGTTTCGGGGCCGTTGACGTAGTGGACGGTGACGCGGGTCAGCCCGTCAGACGCACAGGGGACGTCGGCGTCCTCATTCGAGTCGATCAGGGCGCGGGCGCTTCTGGGCGCGGCTCCGCCCACACCCCCGCAGGTGATCTGCGCGGCGGTGGCGCTGGTGAAGTGCTGCTGCCAGGCGGCCTTCCTGGCGGCGTCCGCGGTCTGCTTGTCGACCTCGCTCTTCGCCGCCCCGTATGCCGCCTTGTAGCGGCTGATGATCTGGCTGTGCGACTCGATCACGATGGGGTCGGACAGCATCACCCACCAGGCGTCGAGGCTGAGCTCGCTGCGCTCGCCCGAGAGCACCACGCCGATGTTGGTGGTGCGCGCCGTCTCGGGCTGGATGTCGGGATTGCCGAAGGTGTCGACCGCCTTGAAGGCGTTGGCGTCGGCGATGAAGCGGCGCGCGCTGAAGCGGGCGGTGCTGCTCTCATAGGCCACCGGGCCGCGGAAGGTCGAGGCCGCCGAGGCCCTCAGCGCCAGCCAGTCGCTGACCTCATAGCGCAGCGAAATCTTGGGGTCGAGCGAGTCGCCGACCGAGCCGTAGTCCTCGAAGCGCAGCGCCAGCTGGATGTTCAGGGCGTCGCTGAACGGCAGGGCGAGCTCGCCGAAGATGGCGTTGATGCTCTGCGATTCATCGTAGTTGCCCGAGGCCGCCAGATAGCCGAAGGGGCCGCCGGCCAGACCCGACTCCAGCCCCGCCTCGAGGCCGTCCTTGATGCAGTTTGAGTCGGTGTTTTGCAGGTCGCCAGCCGTGACGTCGACGAACTCCATGCCATTCCACGAGTAGGAGCACGGCGTGGCGGCGAGGTCGTTCCAGCGGGAGTTGGTCAGCGACTCGCTGAAGGTGCGCAGCTGCACCCCGGCGGCCCAGCCCATGCCGCCGCCGCCCAGCTCGACGCCGGTCTGACCCGACAGCACCGCCTCGGCAACCATCAGCGATGTGCTGTTCTCCATGCTGTGCGGGCGCGACAGCCAGCGGATCAGATCGGGGTCGTTGGCGACGGCGGGGTTGTATTTGGGGTTGCCGGCCTCGGTGACCTGCGAGTAGGGAATGGCGTTGGAGAAGGGGTTGTACCAGAGGCACTCCTCGTCATTGGTGCCGGCTGCGGTGCGATCCGCCGCCGAATAGCCCTGCACCACATTGCCCTGCTTGTTGGTGATGACCAGATCGCCGTTGGCGTCCAGGTGTGCCCTGGCGCCGCAGTTGGGCCCGCCGTAGCCGCGGAAGGCCAGGGCGACGTTGGCGATGGGCTCGTCGGCGTCCTGCACCTTGCCGTCCTGGCTGGCGTGGACGATTGAGGCGTCCAGCCGGGTCTCGCTGCCCCAGCGCAGCGGGGCCGCAAACGACACCGCAAAGCGCGTGCTCTCATACTCGCGCGTGCCGACGCGCGGCTGCCCCACCGGCTGCCCGGCGGTGCCGACCACGCGCCCCCAGAACACCCCGCCGTGCTCGGCAAACGGGTTGTCGATGCCCTTGCTGGCGTCGGTGTAGGCGCTGGAATACTCACGCAGCATGTCCTGCAGACCCGGGTGCGCCGCCGGGACGTACTGCACCAGACCGAGCAGCTCCTGCGGCGGGTAGGACGGCGAGGTGAACCACTCCGGGACGTCGGTGTGGGCGTAGAGCAGGTTGGCGCGCAGCTGGGCGCCGCTGTTCGCAAAGTCGTGCGTCAGCTCGAACAGCGCGCTGGTGTGCACCTCCTTGCTGATGATGTTGTCAAAGGCCAGGTACTGGAAGGCGCAGCGGTTGCGGGAGATCGACGCCGTCGAACCGGCCAGGCGCTCGCACTCGGGGTCGGTCACGGCGTCGGCCTTGGCGCCGGCGGCAACGCTGTCGTCTTCGCAGCCGGACAGGGTCTGCTGCAGATTGCACTTGTTGGTGAACTCCTCGCCCCGCTCCACCTGCATCAGCGCCCCGGGGTTGCCGATCGACGAATACCCCAGCGAGTCGTTGTAGTCGCGCAGCGCCCAGTCCGTGTCCTTCGAGTGCAGCGCCGCGCGCGCCGAATACTGCGCGCTGACGACCGCATGCGTGCTGCCGGACGACCCCAGCGCCCTGCCGAACTTCAGCCCCAGTCGCTCATCGCCGCCGTCGCTGCCGCTGAAGGTCTGGTAGTCGGCGCGCAGCTGCAGCCCCGTGAAGCGGTTGTCCGTGATGAAGTTCACCACCCCGGCAATGGCGTCCGAACCATAGGTCGCCGAGGCGCCCTCCTTGAGAATCTCAACCCGCGCCAGGGCGTTGACCGGTATCTGGTTGATGTCGACAAACCCGCGCCGGAACGGCGAGGCCACCTGGCGGTGCCCGTTGATCAGCACCAGCGTGCGCTGCGCCCCCAGCCCCCTGAGGTTGACCGAGGCAATCCCCTCGCCGAAATTGTTCTGGAACTGATTGGTCTGGCCGTGCGTCCGCCCGGTCGAAAACTCCAGCTTTTGGATGAACTCCACCATGCTGGGCGAACCCCTGTCCTCCAGATCCGACCCCGTGATGGTCGAGATCGGCACCGCCTCATCGAGCGTGGATGCCTTGATGTAGGTGCCGGTGACGATGAGCTCGTCCTCGATTTCATAGGTTGATTCGGGTTGGGGTTGGGGAGCGGGTTGGGGAGCGGGTTGGGGTTGGGGAGCGGTTCCGGCTGCCTCGTCCTGCGCCCAAGCCGGCGGGGTCAGCAGCGCCAGCAGCACCAGCGCAAGCGCCGCGGTGATGAGTGCCGCCCGGTGCGCGCTCGGGGTGCGGAAAGTCTTAATCGTGAACACTGCTGTTCTCCCTACTTATAGATATATGCGGGGCCGCAAGCCCCTTCTGAACAGGGCTGCGGCTGGTGACGGCGGCGCCGCCCGCCCGATTTTGACGGCGTATCGTATCGCAGCGGGAATGCCCCGCCCTGCGGCACGCGCGGGCGGGCTCTGGGCGGTTTTTTCCTCGGGCGGATTTTGGGCGGCGCTTATACTCCCGCCCGCCGGCCTGGCTATGAGAACGACCATGACCGAGAGCAAGTCCCCCCGCGCAGGCGGCATCCTGAGCGCCGACATTGCCTTTCCCGACCAGGAAGGCGCCGCGCGCTTTTACTCGCGCGTGCTCACCAGCGGCGAGAACCCGCTCTGGGGTGCGGACCTGATGAACAGCCGCGGGGCGCCGGTGATTGGCGTCGGTGCACAGAGCGAGGAATACGCCCACCTGCCGCTGCAGTGGATGCCGCACATTCAGGTCGCCGACGTCGCCCGCAGCGTCGCGCAGGCGCTTGCACTCGGCGGCCAGGAGCTGATGCACTTCAAGAGCGACGACGGCGCCAGCCAGTGGGCCGTGATCGCCGACCCCAACGGCGCCGCCTTTGGGCTGATACCGGTGATTCCTGTCGAGATGGCTCCATCTGCCGACGGCGCCGGCTGCATCTCCTGGTGCGACCTGACCGTCGCCGACGCCCCGGCAACCTGCGACTTCTACAAAAGCGTCGTCGGCTGGTCTGTCGAGGAAGTCGAGATGCAGGACGACGGCAGGGGCTATGCCGACTACTGCATGCTCGACGAGGGCGGCAATGCCGCGGCGGGCGTCTGCCACGCGCGCGGGGTCAATGCCGACCTGCCCCCGGTGTGGCTGATCTACCTGCCCGTCGGCGACCTCGCCGAAAGTCTGCGGCGGGTGGTGCAGGAGGGCGGCGCCGTCATCCACTCCACGCGGGGCGGCGGCGAGGGATATCAATACGCCGTGATTCGAGATCCCGCCGGAGCGCACCTGGCGCTGGCTCCGGCATCGAGCTAGGCGGTCGTTTGCATTGGCGCACCGCAGATAAAAGGAGGCATCCGATGTCCAACCCAGACAGACGCTATTTTCGGGTGATTTTGGGGGCGAAAAACTCGCTCGTTCGGGAAGGGCTGGACGGCGGATACATCGGCGGCGGCTGGAATATGGATCGGGATTTGTCCGAGCAGCCGGCCGAGAGCTGGAAGGGCTTCATGCGCAAATTCAAGCCCGTCTATCTGGAGCGCAACCCCGGCAGCTCCAAAGTCGCCGCCGGGATGGACTGCAGCGCGCTCTACTCCATTGTTTACGCCATGCAGGAGGGCGACATCGTTTTGCTGCGCAGCGGCCCGACCGAATACACCCGGGGCGAAATCACCGGCGGCTATCAATACTGCCCCGGCGAGGCCTTGATGCACCGCCGCAGCGTCACCTGGCTGCGGGACAGCGTGCAGCGGGATGACATCCCCGAACACCTGCACCGCTTTTTGTATTCCGGTGCGCACGTCGTCCAGCTGCCCGACCCCGAGGGGGAAATGGACGCGCTCGTCGAGGGGCGCGCCCGACCCGTGGTTTCGGTCAGCGGCGATGAGACCGTCGAAAACCCCGGCGAATTTGCAATGGAAGCCCACCTCGAGGAATTTCTCATCAAAAACTGGAGCGCCTGCGAGCTCGGCGAGCGCTACGACATTCTCACTGATGACGACGGTGCGCTTATCGGCCAGCAATTCCCCACCGACACCGGGCCGATTGACATCCTCGCCCGCAGCCGAGACCGCAGCGAATGGCTCGTCATCGAACTCAAACGGGGCCGGGCCGACGACGCCGTCGTGGGGCAGATCCAGCGCTACATGGGCTACATCCAGGAGGAAGTCGCCGAAGCCGGCCAGACCGTCAGCGGCTGCATCATCGCCCTGCAGGACAGCACCCGAATCCGCCGGGCGCTGCAGATCAACCCGTCGATTAAGTTCTATCGCTATGAAATCAGCTTTCGCCTGCGGGAGGGGTGAGGGTTGAGGGGTGAGGGGTGAGGATTGAGGGCGGCCGCCGGGGATTTCGCGACCGGGGCGGCTTTGCACGCCAACCCCGGCCACGGTGGATGTGGGATTAAGACAGGGGCATATTTATTTTGCCGCCGACAGCTTGGCTGAGAACTCATCCATCAGACGATTGAAGAGGAGATAGAAGAGAGCCCCCATTCCACCCACAGCCGAGACAAAAATAGCAACAAGTATGCTGAACGGTGTCCAGCCAACCTTGCTATTCAGGATGAGCTCAAGTTTTCTATTGAGTTCCTTCTGATTCTCCTCGATTTTTCTATTGAGTTCCTTCTGATTCTCCTCGATTTTTTTATGGAGTTCTTTCTGGCCCTCCTCGATTTTTACTTCGAGTCTTTTTTGACCGTCTTTTAGGTGGCTTATATCATTTTTAATAACATGGATCTCGGCGGAAACACTCATTTCCGCATCGGGTGGCGGGGGTGCCGCACCGGCATTTTCAGCCTGGGATTGTGCCGAGACAAACAGACTCAGCAGGACAAGGGGGTATAAACGTTTCA
>MEIF01000229.1 GCA_001750645.1 Gammaproteobacteria bacterium AqS3 | reverse complement strand
CAGCGACTCGGCGAAGGCGAAAAAGCACAGCGCCACCAGCAGCCAGCCCGGGTTCAGCCTGACCCACTCCAGCGCCGCCAGCCCCCAGTCCTCCAGGCCTTGAAACCATTCCATGACATCGCAGCCGGAGGCAGAAGGGGACATATATTACTGGCAATGTCGGGGGGGGTTGAGTTTGGCTGCGGGGTCTTGTAACCTCCGGCCCGCACGAGGGGCGGGCAGTGCAAACTGCCGGAATTTCCATCTCTTGTGCTGCGCATTGAAGGATCTTTTCCATGCCTGATCAGGACAGCATCACAAAACTCAGGCAGAAATTGCGCGAGCTTTTTCAGTTGGATCGAGGAGATCTTGACTTTGGTCTGTACCGGATCATGAATTACAAGAAGCGGGAGGTCACCGACTTTTTGGACAACCGTCTGCTGCCCCAGATAAAAGAAGTGCTGGACGAAATAGCCGGCGTTGATGCAGCCGCTCTGCAGGAACAGTTGAATCAGGCCATCGAGCAGGCGGCAGGGCTTGGGATCGAGCCCGAACAAACCCCTAGAGTCAGGGAGATTAAGAGCAGGCTGGAGTCAGCCAGGGCAGACAGGCAGGCAGAAATCCACACCTGCAACCACCTCTACAACTTTTTTTCACGCTATTACCAGGACGGGGACTTCATCTCGCAGCGACGCTATAAAGGAGGGGGGAAGGAGGCCTACGCCATTCCCTACAACGGCGAGGAGGTTTTGATGCATTGGGCCAATGCCGACCAGTATTACATCAAGACCACTGAAAACTATTCAGCCTACGTTTTTAGCCCTGGAGGGGCTTTTTTGCAAGGGGGGGGTCAGTACGATTTGAGATAGCCGGCGCTGACAATGAGAAAGACGCCATACAGGAGACCACTGAAAACAGGCGATATTTCTTGCCGGCAGGGAAGCTTCTTTTGCAGGGTGAAGATGGAAAAGAGCTTCGAATTTTCTTTGAGCACCGCCCATTGACAGTCGCAGAAAAAGATAAATACAAAGCCAATAAATCGAAAAAGCAAAATTCAATCAATCGGGACGCCGAGGCAAGAATTTTCGCTGAACTTGAGCGTCTTCCTGAGTGGAGAGCTGATCTGGGCAGAAGCGATCCGACCGAGGCCGATCCCGACCGCACCCTGCTCGGCAAACACATGGCCGCATACACCTCCAAAAACAGCTTCGACTATTTCATCCACAAAGATTTGGGGGGCTTTCTGCACCGCGAGCTGGACAGCTATCTGAAGAGCGAGGTCATCTCTGTTGACAATCTCAAGCCGGATATCCCGCCTTCATCCCTTGCGCGCAGCCTGGTGCAGGTGCGCGCCATCAAAAGCGTCGGCGAAAAAATAATCGACTTCATCGCGCAGATTGAAGATTTCCAAAAGCAGCTGTGGCTCAAGAGGAAATTTGTTCTTGAAACCCATTACTGCATCACTTTGGACAAAGTCCCCGAATCTCTATATCCGGAAATCTGCACCAATGAGGATCAGCATCAGGAGTGGCGGAATCTGTTTGTCATCGATGAGCTGGACGGGGCGGGCAGGAAATTGACGCCGGATTTTCTGGCCTGCAATCCCCATTTAATTCTGGACACGCGGCATTTCGACCGGGAGTTTGTCGATCGGCTGCTGGCCGAATTGTCCGAGGCGGGTGATCTTGAAGGTCAGCTGACCGGCCTTTTGGTGCACAGCGAGAATTTTCAGGCGCTCAACCTGCTGAGAAGAAAATACCAGGGCCAGGTGGGGTGCATCTATATTGATCCGCCCTATAACACGCAGGCCTCTGAAATTCTCTACAAGAACAATTACAAGCATTCCTCATGGCTTTCGTTGATTGAGAATAGGGCTTATCTTTCCGGGTTTTTTCTTAAAAACAGGGGGGTTTTTGTCTGTGCCATTGATGACTCAGAGATGCATAAACTCTCACATTTATTGGAAATAATTTTTCCAGGCTTTGTCCGTAATGTTGTCATAGTCAATCATCATCCAGGTGGGGCGGGTTTGGCTGATGCAAATCTTTCCCGAACACATGAATATGCACTCTTTATGACGCATGCGGGACATAAGGTTCTTCAGGGCAAGAAAAGAGATGATGGGGAAATCATCACAACCGCATTGATGCGTGGCGGTAGCGGAGACAACAACGCCAGAAGCGGCAGACCCAATAGTTTTTACGCCTTCTTGATTGACGTCGAGTCTTCCGAGATTGTGGGAGTGGAGCATCCGCCAGATGCAGATGCCGAATATCCAAAAGAGCCCACTAAGGAGGGCTATCGGAGAATTTATCCAATCAGCGAGAACGGCTTTGAGGGGGTGTGGCGGCGCAGCTATCAATCAGTGCATCGATCTTTGGAGGCCGGGGAGATCGTTTGTAAAAACAGCAAAACACTCTATTTGATGAAAGACGCATCAGGAAAACGAAAGCCGCTATTTAGCAACTGGACCGGCAAACTTTGCAATGCCACCACGCATGGAACCAACCTTCTAAAAAATATGATGGGAAGGGGCGGATTATTTCCCTATCCCAAGTCCATTTTCACCGTTCAGCGGTGCATTGATGCCAGTCTTCCAGATGAAACCGACAGCATCATTCTGGATTACTTCGCCGGCTCGGGAACCACCGGGCATGCCGTTATGGACTTAAATCGAGAGGACGGAGGGAAAAGGAAATTTGTTCTGATTGAAATGGGCCATCATTTTGATGATGTCATTTTGCCGAGAGTCAAAAAAGCCGCTTATTCGAAGGAGTGGAAGGACGGCAAGCCTGTTGATCGAGACGGCACAACCCAGCTCTTCAAATACATTCGGCTGGAGTCCTACGAAGACACCCTGGACAGCCTGGTTGTCAATCAGCCGGATGAATTGCTGCGCGATCATGAAGAATATCAGCTGCGCTATTCCCTGGGGATTGAAACGCAGGGCAGTGCATCATTGCTGGGAACAGATTTCACTGACCCTGAAAAATACAGCCTGTCCGTAGTGCGCGATGGTTTGCGCAAAGAAGTTGCGGCAGATCTGGCCGAGACCTTCAACCTGCTGCTCGGGCTCAGGGTGCATTGCCGCAAGCGGTTGCAGGGCGTGCTGGCAATAGAAGGAGTGAATCCCGAAGGCGAGCGCTGTCTGATTCTGTGGCGGAATTTGAAGACGATGGACGCACTCGGTCTTGATGACTGGTTTGGCCGTCACCGGCAATCATTCAGCCGGGGTGTGAAAAGAATTTATGTCAATGGCGACCACACCTTGAATGCCTTGAGAACATCGCAAGAGCAATGGCAGGCACTGACCACCGAGCCGGTTTTTCGTCGATTGATGTTTGAAGATTCTGGATATCAGCTGTGAGCCGCCTTGAGAAGCGAATGGTTTTGCACCGTTTTATGTGCAATCAATTTGGATATCAGAGCTTGCGTGAATGCCTCAACCAAATCAACCCGCTGGAGCATCAATCCGGGAACAATCAAGAAAGCATCTATGCGCGGCATTTGATGGAAGCATTGCCAGCCACGGCATCTGTCACTCGGGACGATATTGACCGCTACGATCAAAACATCCAATGCGTTGGCAATAAATTAAGAATCGGCTCGGATGGAGGGAAGTCGTGGAAGGCTTTTCAGTATTTGGCGCTGCTGTTTACGGAACGCTATCTGGATTTGCTCGGCGACAGGGATGCTCTGGTCGAGATGTTGAACCGGTGGATTGAGACTGATTCGCTGGCCGGCGACATGGCCGAATATGAAGTCGATCAGCTTGATACTTTGGCATTTCAAAGCGCCACCGGTTCGGGAAAGACCCTGCTGCTGCACGCCAATATTCTTCAATACCTCAATCATTTGGAGTGCACAGGCCACAGGCACACGCTCAACAAAATTATCTTGGTCACACCGGATGAGGGGCTGTCTAACCAGCATTTGCAGGAGCTGCGAGCCAGCGGAATGGCGGCAAGGCTGTTTTCTGACGTCTCGTCATCGGGGATGCTGCCGATTGATGAAGATGTTGTCGACATCATCGATCTGCACAAGTTAAGCGAGACTCAGGGCGTTAAGCGGGTCTCTCTGGAGTCCTTTGGGGAAAACAATCTGGTCATGGTTGACGAGGGGCATTTGGGCATGGGCGGAAAAAAATGGCGCAGTCACAGAAGGCAGCTGGGCGCCAACGGCTTTACCTTTGAATATTCCGCGACCTTCAACCAGGCTGTCGCCGGCAGCACTCCAGAGATACGCGAAATGCGGGATGAATATGGAAAATCGATTCTTTTCGACTACTCGTACAAGTATTTTCACGAAGACGGCTATGGCAAGGATTATCAAATCTCCAATCTGAGGCAAACAGATGATGCCGAGCTGAATGATCGCTATCTTCTCGCCTGTCTGCTGATGTTTTATCAGCAGAGCAGGATTTACGCCGACAAGATTGGCAGCTGGCTGGATTTTGAGCTGGCTCGTCCACTCTGCGTGTTTCTTGGAAAAACGGTCAAAGCGGGCGGTCAGCTGGAAACCCAATCCGATGTGGTGCAGATTGTGAAATTTTTGGCGGGGGTGCTGAAGGGTGCCGAAGTTAATTTGAAAACGATCTTGGCAGGGCAGGCCGGATTGCTGGATTCAAACCATCAGGAATTATTCGCCAACTCCTTTGGTTACCTGAAGGATCGATGGCAATCTCATGATGATCTTCGCTATGACCTGCTCCAGACGGTATTCCAGGGCACTGGCGAACTGCGCCTTTTGCATTTGGCGGGGACGGACGAAATTCAATTGTGCGCAGGTGATTCCGAACCCTTCGGCGTGATCAATGTCGGCGATGCATCCGGGCTTTATCAAAAACTCTCGGAGCAGGCCGAGGGCGCCGGATATTCCTGCGAAAAGGACAACTTCAGCGCTGCTCTGTTCGACACAGTTGACACGGACAGCTCGCCGGTCAACATTGTCATCGGTGCGCGCAAATTCATTGCCGGCTGGAATTCTTGGCGAGTCAGCACGATGGGGCTGATGCACGTCGGCACCGGAGAGGGGCCTCAGATCATCCAAATGTTTGGGCGCGGCGTGCGTCTCAGGGGGCAGGGCCTATCGCTCAAACGGCACACCGAGCTGCCAGATATCGAGGTTGAAGAGAGTCACCTTCTCAGGCTGCTGGAAACCCTGAATATTTTCGGTCTCAGGGCCAACTACATGAGCAGGTTCAAGGAATATCTGCAGCAGGACGGGGTCAATGCCGACCGTATCGAGCTGAATTTCCCCACTGTTCAGCAGTTTGATCGGATCAACTTAAAGCAGATTCGCAAGAATCCCGAAGCGGGTGAATACGAATTTTCCGAGTGCAGGCCGGAACTTCCAATCAACACATACCCGCAGAAACCGGTGTCGCTCAACCGCTACAGAAGTCTGGAGATTCTGCAATCCCAGGAGGCCGCCGCCGGGGCTGTCGGCAATAGGGATGAGGGCTTTCTCAGTCCGGATCTTCACCTGCGCCTGATCAATCTGCAGAGGGTTTATCACCGGGTCATGGAGCGCAAGCGCACATCGGGCTGGCACAACCTGATTATCCGACCGGAGATCATCCAGACGTTGCTTGAAAATTCAGATTGGTATCAACTCCATATTCAGCCGGAAAAACTGCGGTTTCACTCCTGCGCGCAAATTCAAGAATGGGAGGATATTGCGGTCGAGCTCATCTGTCGCCACGCCGGGCAGTATTGGAGGCATGAGCGCAGCAGATGGGAGCATGAGCATTTGGAGGTCATCGCACTCGGTAAAGCTGATGAGAACCTGATCGGCAGCTACAAAATTTTGATAGATGCTTCCGAGGATGAGCTGATTGCAGAGATTCAGGAGCTCATCGAGGCCGTTTCGAATGAGCATTTTCCCGAGGATTTTGAGAAACGGCTTGACTCTTCCGGAAATGGAAAGCTTTCGGTTTTGTTTCCTTCCTTTCATGCTTACATCCCCATTCTCTATGCCGATCAGAATGCCGGCGAGAAAGTCAAATCCATTCCCGGATTGATCAACGAGGGTGAGGCCGAGCTGGTCAGATATTTGAGAAAGCTTCTGGAGTCCGAGGAAAGTCCCAGGCAGGAGTTTTTTGCCGGCAAGAAAATTTACCTGATGCGCAATCAGGCGGGAGGCCGGGGAATCTCTTTTTTCCCCGACAGCAGTTTTTACCCTGATTTTATTCTCTGGATGGTCACCGGCGATCGTCAGGATATTTTATTTATCGATCCGAAAGGGCTGATTTTTTATGACGATAAGACGGACGCCAAAGTTGGAGTTCACAGCGGAATCAAGCGGACGGAGGCGAAAATCCAGGAAATGCACCCGGATGTGTTTCTGCATTCCTATGTTTGGTCGGTGAGCGACCGCCGAGCCCTCGCTCGTTTTGGTCAAAATTTGACTCAGCAGGAGTGGGCGGATAGGGGGGTCTATTTCGCCTCGGAACATGAGGCGGGGGTATTCAAAATCCTGCAGGATGCGGCCAAAGATTCTGCATCCGTTCAATAGCACCCCTGCTCTCCCGCCACATTGCCCATAAGTGCCGGCGACTCGGCGAAGGCGAAAAACCACAGCGCCGCCGGCAGCCAGGCCTCCAAGCCTAGAAACCATTCCATGACGCCGCAGCCGGGGGCAAAGGGGGGCATATATTGCCGGCAATGTCGGGGGGCTGGGACGGGACAGTCGGAGCGGCATCGAGAGGCGATTTGCACGGACCGGGCTTTCAGAGGGCAGATTTCCGCGGTCTGAGCCCGATCCGTGCGTGACAGCAGAGCGCGATCACAGTTGGTCAGAATTAGGCAATGAAATAATTACCCTCCAAATAACTCCAAAAACTTGTAGAAAAACATTAGATAGAGCCCTAAGCGATTTAATTTTCGAAAAATTTTCCTGATTTCTCGAAACAGCATCAATACTTTTAACGAAACAGGAAAATATTCCATCATTTTCTTGAACTCATTCAGAACTTCTTCATTCATCATTAACTTATCTATAGTTTCCGGCTTTTGGTCGGGTGGATCCAAAGATTTATTGATTAATACCATGAATTTAACCTGTTCCTTGACTGCCCATTCTGTTTTGATGGAAAACCATTTGTTTTCATGCTGATTTTTTCGAGACAAAAAATAAGTCATGCAACAGATTGGCAGGACCTCATTTCGGTCATTACTTTCGTCTTTAATCTCTAAATCTTGATCTCCTTTCGCTCCTTGTTTCTCAAACAAGGAGCGACCGAAAACACTGAAATCAAGAGTCAATATCGTTTTTCCATTCCAACCCAACCTGAAGCGGGCTTCTAATGTGTGATGAAAAATTATATTCATATAGACCTCCTTTAAGTCTGTGAAAACAGCTTTATCAGCTGGATGATTAATATCGGTATTCCCCGCAGCGGAATGAACCGAGCGGGGGTTTTTCTCATAATTTTTTGTCGCGCTCACAATTGATGTGAACACGACTATTACTACTAATTGTGTTTGTGCTTTGGAATAACTCATAGTGAATACCTCCGGTGTGTGGAATAAAAATTGTTTAGGGTTAATCTGACTTCTCGAATCTATGTCTAGATTTCTAGAAATCTCTTAGTCAATTTGAGGGGATGAAAAACACTCCCTTTCACCATGATCTGAAATCAGATCTTGCGTGTCGGTTTTCAGTGCTTGTCCGGCCTGAAACCGTCTAATCAGTAATCCCCTACAGTCTTAGGGGCAATTAAATCAGATGTCCTGAACCAGTTTTTTATCCGGAATTCTTTTTGGTTGACTGTTCAGCATCTTTGCGGCAGCGGGTCTATTCATAAGACCCATCCATTTAACCTGTGTATTGCACAATACCAAGTCATATATGCGTTTAATTCATAGGCAATGACCGCCACAAGGTGTCAAGCGGTGCGCATTGTACACACGCAATATCAGCCGTGGTCTCACCTCACAAGGGCATCGAGCACGAGTGGATTGCGCGCGCGTCCATTGAGCGGAATGAAGGTGCGCGGAGAGAGCCTGAGCATCCCGGCGGTGATCGACAGCACCGGGTGCAGCGGGTCGATGAAGCGGCCGAAGGCCGGGGCCGGAATGCCGAAGCGGGCGAACACGCACTCAGCGGTCGGCAGCCAGTGCGGGCGATCCTGAAAGAACTGCATCCGGTGGACGCGGGCGGTGCATGCGGTAGCCGATCAGATGGCTGAGCCCGTCGCCCAGCACGGCGCCGATGAAGAGCAGCGCCAGCGTCAGCAGGACGTGGACGTCCGAGGTTGCGGCAATGGTGCCCAGCCCCGCGAGGATGACGATGCCCGGTATCAGGATGCCCATGAAGGCCAGCGACTCGGCGAAGGCGAAAAAGCACAGCGCCACCAGCAGCCAGCCCGGGTTCAGCCTGACCCACTCCAGCGCCGCCAGCCCCCAGTCCTCCAAGCCTTGAAACCATTCCATGACATCGCAGCCGGAGGCAGAAGGGGACATATATTACTGGCAATGTCGGGGGTGGGTGGGATGGGGCGGCGGTCGGAGCGACATCGAGAGGCAATTTGCACGGACCGGGCTTTCAGAGGGCAGGTTTGTGATGCCTGAGCCCGGTCCATTTGGAGTTGAGAACGGAGCTTTAACTCGGAGACCTGCTTGGAAATGGCTATACCCTGTGGATTGGCTGAAAGGGCATCTGTTTTAGCGGCTAAATATTGTCTTTGAATAATTTGAATATTTCGACGATATTAACTTCAACACCGAAACACCAAGAAACAAAACATATTAGTAAGAGAGGAATTCCGATAAAAATCAAGTAAATAGAATATTTTCCTAATGCTTTTGCCAGCTTTCTCCCGGCTTCTTGAGCGCCTTCAAAAAAATCCACTTTTCTCGCTTTTACGATATTTTTTATGAACGACATAGGTTTGGTTTGAGAGGGCTTTTGATTTGAAAATTCAGCCAATAATTCCGTAAATTCCATGACTTTCATAGAAAGTTCAGCCACCTGATTGTTTAAGCGGGCAATGACCTCATTTGTATTCTGTCTGTTGATTTGAGTTTCCAAATATTTGCACTCTTGCAAAAATCCTCTCCGCTTTGGACTCTCTGCTAGATTATTCAAAATATTTCTCAGGCTATGAAGTGCTTTTAGGTTTGATGATAATGCTGAATCAAATTCCCCTAAATTCTGATGGATTATTGCCAAATTATTTTGAATAAGTGCTAGGTAAGATGGATTAATTTGGGAGTTCCGTGCTATTTGCTCAGCTTTTTCAAGGCGAGAAAGTGCATCTTGATATTGGCACTGTTCTGCATGAAGAAAAGCCCGGTTGTTCAAAGCAACAACCAAATCTGGATGATTGGAATTTAAAGTGTTGCTTAATATTTTCAAAGCTTCGTCAAGCTTGAGTTCTGCGTTTATGTAGTCTTTTTCTTCTATGTAAATAGCGGCCAGGTTATTTAGGCTCTGTGCGATATCCGGATCATTTCCCTTTAAATTTTCCCTTCTGATTTTTAAGGCTTGTTGATGAAGACATTTTGCTTTGGGATGATTTTCTAAGAGTTGGTACATGGATGCCAAATTATTTAGATTAGTGGCTATTATTCGAGCATTTGTGTCGGGAGCTTGTTTCCAGATTTCCAGAGCTTCTTCAAGCTCTAATATTGCTTGTGAAATCTCTCCCTTCATTTGGTGAACACCCGCTAGGTTGTTCAGAGAAATGGCCACATCCATGGGATATTGATCTAAATATAGCCGTCTGATCTCCAAGGCTTGGCAGAGCAATTGCTCGGTTTGTAAATGATCACCTTGCTCTCTAAGAGATTCCGCCAAATTATTAAGGCTTTGAGCCACATCGCGGTTTTCCGATATTACACCTTGTTTTCGTATCTCTAGGGCTCGTCTGTGGCAGTTCTCTGCTTGCCGATAATTTCCTTGAGTTTTTTGATAAATGAAACCCAGTGTGTTTAGAGATATGGCCACATCCAGATGATTCGGGCCGGCGTATCTTTCAGCTAGTGCCAACGCATTTTTCGCCACAGATAAAGCTTCTTGATACTTCAGATCTGTATATAGATCCATAACCCTCCGATTAAGCTCAGCCCACTCCTCCTGCCTGTCCCAATGAGGCGTGCTCATATTTCATACTCCCTATCTGTGGCGGGCAAGGGCTGTTTCGCACAGATTAGAGTACACCCCGCGCTACTCCCCCCGATTTTGCATGCACTCGCCGGGTTAGGGATTGGCGGGGGCTGAGGGGCACAAAGGTCTACACGGACCACTTCTCCTCCTATATGGGGTTGGGGGAATATCTGCACGAGACCGTAGCCCATAGCGTCAGCGGGTATGTCCCAGGAATGGCGCACACCAATGGCATCGAGTCATTCTGGGCACTGCTGAAGCGGGGCCATAACGGCATCTATCACTCGATGAGCCGGGATCATCTGCAAAGGTATGTCGATGAGTTCGCAGGTCGTTACAATATGTGCCGCCAGACAACAATGTTCAAGATCGACATTGTCTTCTCAGGGCTTGCTGGCAAGCGACTCACCTATGGGCAGCTGACAATTCGGCGGCGGATATAAAAATCCCCTCCCGTCTCGGTTAAGAGACGAGAGGGGTAAAGTGCGGGGCTACTCAGTTGGAGATGCGGTCAAGGCTAGGCATCCTACCGCCACGGGTTCGATATCCGTTAGCTCCACCAAGTAGCACATTCTCCACTTTTTTCGGCCCGAATTATATCTATATTCCGTTGGGAGTCACCATTAAGTCATTATTTTCGGGATTCTTTTTTAGCATTGCCAATGCTTTTTCGTGCATTTTTCGTGCTTTTTTATAATCTCCCTTCATTTGGTGAACCAGTGCCAGATGGTCGATCGTTCTTGCCATGTGCGGATGATTTGGATTCTGAATTTCCTTTCTTATTTTTAATGTATTTTCAAGAAGGTCCTGTGCTTCAGAATACTTGCCCTGCTCAAGGTAGAGGCAGGCCAGATTGAAATGGACTTCTGCAATTTCAAGGCTATTGGGTGGCAGTGTCTTCTCTCTTGTTTTCAGAGCCTGATTCAAATGGGTCTCAGCTTTGGCAAGGTCTTTTTGACTTAAATAAAACTCTCCCAGATGGTTTAGGGAGGTGGCCGTATCGAGATGATCTGGACCTGCATGTTCTTCAGCCAGCACCAGTGCCTCATCGATCACCGGCTTGGCATTTTGGTGTTCCCGCTTTTCAAATAGATTGACAACCCTCCGATTAAGCCCGGCCCACTCCTCCTGCCTGTCCCAATGAGGCGTGTTCATCTTTCATGCTCCCTATCTGTGGCGGGCAAGGGCTGTTCCGGGCAGATTAGAGCACACCCCTGAGTTGCTGCCTCCCCCTCACTCCCGATTTTGCATACACTCGCCGGGTTAGGGATTGGCGGGGGCTGAGGGGAATGAGCAAATACCGCATTTTTGGCGTGGAGCTGTCGCCGTATTCGATGAAGGTGCTGTCCTACTTTCGCTACAAGGGCATCGAGCACGAGTGGATTGTGCGCACGCCCAGGGTTCAGGCCGAGTTTGAGAAGTATGCCAAGCTGCCGCTGATTCCGGTGGTGGTTTTTCCGGACGACACGGCGATGCAGG
Organism: Gammaproteobacteria bacterium AqS3; assembly: GCA_001750645.1. Lineage (GTDB taxonomy): Bacteria > Pseudomonadota > Gammaproteobacteria > MEIF01 > AqS3 > AqS3. The sequence continues at coordinate 3,653 of MEIF01000229.1, read as the reverse complement.
ACTCGACGCCGATCCTGCACGCACTTGAGCAGCGCCACCCCGAGCCGGCCACGGTCCCGGATGATCCGGTGCTGGCGTTTGTCGATGCCCTGCTTGAGGAGTACGCCGATGAATGGCTCAACAAGGCGATGTTTCACTACCGCTGGACTTATCCGGAAAACCAGCGCTCGGCCTCCCGCCGCATTGCCCGGGTTCAGCTGATCGGCTCGAGGTTCGGGGAGACCCCGGTGCTGCGCAATCTCATGGCCCGCATGGTCGCCAGGCGGGTGCGCGCGCGCATGATTCCGAGGCTGTTCTTTGTCGGCTCCAGCCGGCAGACCGCCCGGCAGATCGAGGGTTCCTTCGTGCGTTTGTGCGCCCTGCTGGAGGTGCATTTCAATTCGGGCCGTCCCTATCTGTTCGGCGCCCGGCCATCGCAGGCCGACTTCTCGCTCTGGGGGCAGTTTCAGACCATCATCACCGACCCCGGCCCGGGGCGCATCATCTGCAACGGTCATCCCTGTCTGTCGGCCTGGATCGAACGCATGCCCTCTGCCCGCAGCGAGGGGGAGTGGGAGAAGCCCGAGGCATTGCTGATCACGCTCAGGCCGATCCTGCAGCTTGAAATCGCCGGATTGTTTCTGCCCTGGAGCACGGCCAATGCAGCGGCGATCGCCGACTCGCGCGAGAGCTTCTCGGTGACCCTGCAGGGGCTTGAGTTCGCCCAGAAGCCGCAGAAATACCACGCCCGTTCGCTGGCCGCCCTGTGCGAGCAATACGCCAAGGTCGCAGACCGGCCCGAGCTGGACGAATTGATGCGCCAGGTCGGCGCCCGTCCATATTTAAGCCGGTAAAAATAGGGGCTCGGCAGAGCATGCTGTCCGGCCGCTCGCCGTCGATTCTGCTTCTGCTGCCGCTATTTTTTGCCGGCCAGATCTCGCAGGGGGCGTCGTTTCCGGAAATCGTGCTTTCGGAGACAGGCCTGGAAATTCCCGAGGGCGGCGAGGGGATCATTGCAATGACGCTGAGCAGAAAGCCCTCAGATCCGGTGGAGGTGACATGGAGCTACGACGATGAGCTGCTGAGGATTCACGAGGAGGATCAGGTGGTCAATAGGGCCGTATTTTCTGATCGCGGAGGCGCTTGGAAAATCCCGCAATATTTCCGCATTGAAGCCAGGGCAAATACGAAAGTGGGTCATGCCTTCACGACGCTGACTGCACGGGCCAAAAGCGGGGATGCGGATTTTGACGATCTGACAGCCTCGGTTTCGCTGAAAATTTTGGACAACGATGGCGTGATCATGAGAGTCACTCCGAAACAGGTTTCGCTGACTGAGGGCGGGGCGGCAAAAACCTTTGAGGTCAAGCTTTCCGGGGTGCCTGACAGGGAATTAACCGTATCGATTTCCAGTGATGATTCGGGGGCGGCAAAAGTGTCGCCCGAAAAACTGACTTTTGAGATGGGGCTGGCACGATCGATTTCAAAAACTTCAGGCGGCTCGGTTATTGGGTATCACGAGACCAGCTATCTGCTCTCGCGGGAAGTCACGGTCACTCCCATCACCGACCGGGACAAAAACAATGAGACAGTGACGATCCTGTTTGAGGGCTCGGCAAAAGTCCTGAGCAATCCAGAAGAATCGGTGACGGTGAAAGTCTACGATGACGATCAGGACTACCTGATATTTTCCAAGCCCAGGCTGAGCATTGCCGAGGGCGGCTCGGAGAGCTTTCGGGTCAGGCTCTCGAGGCGGCCGGCCGACAGTGTCCGGGTCGGTTTGAGCGCCCCCGCCGGCAGCCTTGCACTTGGCGGCCGGGGCGCGCTCACCTTTACGAGCGCCAATTGGAGCGTCAACCAGACGGTCGGGGTCAGGGCGCCGCAGGACGATGATTCAAATGACGAAAATGAGGAATTGAGCTTTAAGGTTTCGGGCGGCGTTTATGACGGGACGCAGCAAAAAATGCGCGTCGAAATCAGGGACGACGACAGCCCGGGATTGGCTCTGTCATCTTCCCGGGTGACGGTTGCGGAGGGCGGCGAGGAGACCTTCACAGTTCGATTGGCAACCAGGCCGACGGCGAATGTGCAGCTGACGCTGGGGCGGCCGGAGAATGCCGACATCAGCGCCAATGCCGATTTTTCCGAAAACCGGAACACCCTGACTTTCACGCCGGACAACTGGAGCCAGGCTCAGCGGGTGACGGTTTCGGCCGCCTCCGATGCGGATGCGATCAATGATTTCGGCGCCATCCCGATCGATTCCGAAGGCGGTGAATACTCGGGCATAAGGGGCGCCGTGCAGGTGAGCGTCACTGAGAATCAGAGCGCCGGCTTTGCACTGCGGCCGGATGTGCTGTCGCTGACCGAAGGCGGGCCCTCAAAGAGTTTCACGGTTGCACTGACCAGCGAGCCCGCCAAGCGGGTTCGGGTGGAGCTGAAAAGTTCGGATCGCACGGCGGTCAGGGTCAAGCCCAGAAGGCTGGTGTTCAGGCCATCCGACTGGAGCGAGAAGCAGACTGTGAGGGTCAGTCCGATGGCAGATGACGACGCCGAGGATGAGCGCGCCAGGGTCGAGCTGACCGCATCCGGCGCCGACTATTCGGACTTGACGGCAAATGTCCTGGTCAGAGTCAAGGACAGCGATTCCAAGATGCCGGAGGCGGGGCAAACCGAGGAGACGGCCGCAGTGAATCGGATTGAGGGGGAGCGGCGGCGTGCGGATCAATCGGTCGCCCCGGGTGCGTCGACTGTCGGCCCGATTCTTGAGGAGCGGGCGCATCGGGTCATTCGAAATGTCGGCCTCATCGTCACGCTGGTTGAGGACTGTGACAACTGGATTCTCACAGTCAGGCTGGCCGGCAAGCCGACGGATCTCGTCGAAGTGGAACTGAGCAGCTCCATTCCCGGGGCAGCGCTGATCAATCCGACCGCTCTCGTCTTTGCCGCATCGAATTGGAGCGAGGAGCAGACGGCTGTCATCCGTCCGGCCAGAGATCTGGCCGACGATGTTGAGCGGGTGCATGTCCGGTTAAGGGCGTCGGGCGCCCCGGAGTATGAAAACATTTCGACCAGCGCACCGCTGCTGCTGGGGGATAAGAAATGGGGCGCCTGCCCGAATGCAATTCTGGAGCAGATGCTGTGCGTTCTGTGGGCGCTGGCGTGGCTGCTTTTGATACTGGTCCTGTTGATTTTGATCCAGACTGTCAGGCAGTTTTTTCCCGGGAAAAAAACAAATCAAAGCTTGGACTCTGAGAAGCCGACTGCGGCCGAAAGAATTTAGGGAATAGAAACACAATCCGGTGCACTGGCCATTCGGCAATGGCCCCCCGCGCTGCGGAGATTTCTGCGGGGCGGCGATGCTGCCGGCGGCGTGCTTATTCTCAACGTTGCAGAGAATCTTCAAGTTTCAATTTAGATTAAATTGAACGAAAAAGAAAGAATTTAATTGAAGTTAAACTATTTTGCTCGCTAGCCCGCCGAAGGCCCTCAGTCCGCAGCCCAGGGTGCAGCTCTGCGGAGGGGTCAGGCGGTTGTCAGCCCGCTGTCTGCTGCGACAGCGGGCTGTCCCGCTCAGAACCCCTCGGTGCCGACTTAGAACCGCTTCTGCAGCTCGACGGCGAGGCGGGAGCGGGCTTCGCCGAGGCGGGCGATGTGGCGCTCGCTGAACAGGC